>DATITT010000234.1:0-16640 GCA_035467435.1 Arthrobacter sp.
CAGCCAAACCTTCAGTGCGGCCGTCTGCGCTTCCAGCCGCGCCATCCCGGCGAGCCCGTCCAGGCAGGAATCCGCCAGATCCCGCAACGGATCAGCCCAGGGCGAATCAGCTTCGACATCCCGGAACGGATCGGCGCCGGAGGCATCAGAGCTGTCCGCGCCAGCGCCGGTGAAGACAGCCAGCGCAGCAACGGACGCAGCAACGGACGCAGCCACGGCCTCCCAGGCCTGCCTGCTCTCCGCACTCCATGCTGTCCTGCTATCCACACTTTCAGGATCTCAGATGGCTCTGACAAAAAGACGACACCGGCCGCGGGCCAGCGCGACGCCGACACTGACTGGGTGGGAAGGGTGTGACGTCAAAACAGGATCCCGATCTGGGGCCTATGACGGGGCCGTTAGCGATACGGTCACAGCACTAGCCGTGGGTGCAGTTTCGGTCCCTGTTACGTTTCCGCTTGCCTTCCCGGTTACTGCGCTGGGTCAGGACCCGACGGAAGTACAAGGCGGCAGTCCCCGGCCTCATCCATGAATACCGGGACCTCATCGTTGTGCGGCTGCGTTCGCAACAGGGGTTGAGGAATGGCTTTCCGGGCCGCTGGCCGGCGCCAGCTTCGAAGCACCACTGGACCGCGGCATGATCGAAGCGTTCGTCAAACATTGGACCGAGGGTGTCTTTGGCCCCGGCCAGTCGCGGGAACCAGCAGCAGCCGAGGCGAACTGAAACCCGCCGTCAGCAACCCGTCAGGTGCCGCTTGGGGCGTTCCTGCCGGTAGAGGTACCGGCCGGCTGCCTGGAAACCGGCACGGGCATAGAGTTCGCGGGCGCCGGCGTTAGAGGCCATCACCAGCAGCCAGTAGCTGTTCAGGCTCCGGGCGTCCCCTTCGCGCAGCAGGGCCTGCAGGATCCGGGCGGCGTGGCCGCGCCGGCGGGCGTCCGGGCGGGTCGCCATGCAGTACAGCCCACCTGCTCCGCCCGGCGGAAGCGCAAGGCGTCCGACGGCGGCGGGCCGGCCGCCGTCGTCCCGCACGAGCGCGTACAGCGAGGGGCAGCGTTCGAGGATCCCGCGGGCGACGGCGAGGGCAGTCTCGCCGCCGCGGCCGTCCACGCTCCACCACAGCCGGAGCCACTCCGGGGAGGGCTCGGCGGAGATCTCGACGCCGCTGTCAGTTTCCGGTGAATCCGTGGCGCCGTCCCGGATCAGCACCAGGGTTTCGGACTGCCGGGTGAACCCTTCCTCGTCCAGTACGGCGTTGAGCGGTGCGTAGCTCGGGTCCTCGAAGACCTGGAAGATCAGCGGCAGCCGGCGGTTCCGGTACCAGAGGCGTGCCTCCCGGAGAGCGGCGAACAGCCCATGGGCATCGGCCCCGGGCTCCCGGGGCCAGACGGAGTTGGCACGCTGCGTCACGCCGGAGGCGGCGCGGAGTACCCAGCCGCCGGATTCCTCCCGGTCGGCGGCAGGCCACGCAGCATCCATCAGTTCCTCAAGCCCGGTCATCGGCTCCGGTTCCATGGCGCCCTTTCCGTCCGGCACATCGTCCAGCCTTCCCGCGGGATTTCCAGTACAGCAGGTGCGACAGCAAAGGCTCCCCGGTTGCCCGGAGAGCCTTTGCTGATGATCACATCAGGCTACTTGGTGCCGTCGGCCTTCTTGGCTTCGGGTTTGAAGTCCACGCCGGCCTCCTTGCGCTGCTGCGCGGTGATCGGAGCAGGAGCCTGGGTCAGCGGGTCAAAGCCGCCGCCGGACTTCGGGAAGGCGATGACGTCGCGGATTGACTCCACACCGGCCAGCAGCGCGACCACACGGTCCCAGCCGAACGCAATGCCGCCGTGCGGAGGAGCGCCGAACTTGAAGCCCTCGAGCAGGAAGCCGAACTTGGTCTGCGCATCCGCCTTGTCCAGGCCCATCAGCTCGAAGACCCGTTCCTGCACGTCGCTCTGGTGGATACGGATGGAGCCGCCACCGATTTCGTTGCCGTTGCAGACGATGTCGTAGGCGTAGGACAGCGCGGACTCCGGATCCTTGTCGAAGCTGTCCATGAACTCGGGCTTGGGCGAGGTAAACGCGTGGTGCACGGCGGTCCACTGCCCGGCGCCGACGGCGACGTCACCGGACGCGACGGCCGCTGCGGCCGGTTCGAACATCGGTGCGTCGACCACCCAGCAGAAGGCCCAGTCGCTCGGGTTGATGAGGCCGGTGCGGTGGCCGATCTCCACGCGGGCGGCACCCAGCAGGGCGCGGGACGGTGACTTCTCGCCGGCGGCGAAGAAGATGCAGTCGCCCGGCTTTGCGCCAACGGCCTCGGCCAGGCCGGCGCGCTCGGTGTCGGTCAGGTTCTTGGCCACGGGGCCGGCGAGTTCGCCGTCTTCCTTGTACAGGACGTAGGCCAGGCCCTTCGCGCCGCGCTGCTTGGCCCATTCCTGCCATGCATCAAGTGCCCGGCGGGCCTGGGAGGCCCCGCCCGGCATAACGACGGCGCCGACGTAGGGTGCCTTGAAGACGCCGAAGTTGGTGTCCTTGAAGAACTCGGTCAGCTCGGTGAGTTCCAGACCGAAGCGCAGGTCCGGCTTGTCCGAGCCGTAGCGGGCCATCGCGTCGTGGTAGGTGATTCGCTGGATCGGCGTCGGGATCTCGACGTCGATCAGCTTCCACAGTGCTTTGACGATGCTTTCGCCGAGGCGGATGATGTCGTCCTGCTCGACGAAGCTGGCTTCGATGTCGAGCTGGGTGAACTCCGGCTGGCGGTCCGCGCGGAAGTCCTCATCGCGGTAGCAGCGGGCGATCTGGTAGTACTTTTCGAAACCGCCGACCTGCAGGAGCTGCTTGAACAGCTGCGGGGACTGCGGAAGCGCGTACCAGGAACCCGGCGCCAGGCGTGCGGGGACCACGAAGTCGCGGGCGCCTTCCGGCGTCGAGCGCGTCAGCGTCGGGGTTTCGATCTCGACGTAACCGTCCTGGTGGAGCAGTTCGCGGGCCACGCGGTTGGCCTCGGAGCGCAGGCGCATGTTGCGGGCGGGGCCGGGGCGGCGCAGGTCCAGGTAGCGGTGCTTGAGGCGGGCTTCCTCGCCGACTTCGACGTGCTCGTCGATCTGGAACGGCAGCGGTTCGGAGGTGTTGAGGACCGTCACCTTCTCCGCCATGACCTCGATCTCGCCGGTGGCCAGCGCCGGGTTCTCGTTGCCCTCGGGGCGCCGGGAGACGGTGCCGGTAACCTGCAGCACGTACTCGTTGCGCAGCCCGTGGAAGACTTCCTCTTCACGGACGACCACCTGGGACACCCCCGTTGCGTCGCGCAGGTCAACGAAGGCGACACCACCGTGGTCACGACGCCGGCCGACCCAGCCGGCGAGGGTTACGGTTTGTCCAATGTGCTCGGAGCGAAGGGATCCGAGGTCATGTGTGCGCAGCACAGCACGCCTTTCTGAAGAAGACAGAGGGAAATCAAAACTCATGTTCAATAGGATCGCTACTGGAACGATCCCGTTCGAGTTTACCCGCTGGAAAGGCCCCTCCCGCCATGGCAAGCCGGCATCAGAGCACGCCCTCCCCTGAACCGCACACCCCCGGCCAGCTGCAGCGCCGCCTGGGCGTTCTGGATTCGACCGTGATCGGGCTCGGCTCCATGCTGGGCGCCGGCGTTTTTGTGGTCTTCGCGCCCGCCGCAGCCCTGGCCGGTCCCCTGCTGGCCGCCGCCGTGGCCCTGGCCGGTGTGATCGCGTACTGCAATGCGGTGGCCTCGGCCCAGCTGGCCGCCCAGTACCCCTCCAGCGGCGGCACCTATGTCTATGGGCGGAACCGGCTGGGCGAATGGCCCGGCTTCATCGCGGGCTGGGGCTTCGTGACCGGCAAGACGGCCTCCTGCGCGGCGATGGCTCTCACCTTTGGCCACTATGTGGCGCCGGAATTCGCGACGCCGCTGGCGGTGGCCGCCGTCGTGGTCCTGACCGGAGTGAACCTGCTCGGGATCACCCGGACCGCGCTGCTGACCCGGATCCTGCTGGTCATGGTGCTCGCCACCCTCGCCTTTGTGGCGGCCGCCGCGATCCTGGGGCCGCACGCTGCACCTGACGGCGCCACCGGTGCAGCCGGCGCCGCGGCCGGCGGCTGGGGTGTGCTGCCCGCGGCCGGGCTGATGTTCTTTGCCTTCGCCGGTTATGCGCGGATCGCGACGCTGGGCGAAGAGGTCAAGGACCCCACCCGCACCATTCCCCGGGCCATTTTCGCGGCGCTGGCCGCAGCCTTCGTCATCTACCTCGGGATGGCGTTGCTGCTGCAGTGGCATTTGCCGGCGGAACAGCTGGCCGGCTCGACGGCGCCGCTGCTCGACGCCGTTACCAGCTCGCGGCTCAGTGCAGGCGCCCCGTTCGTGCAGGCGGGAGCGGCGGCTGCGTGCCTCGGCGCGCTGCTGGCACTGATCACGGGAGTGGGCCGGACCGCGATGGCGATGGCACGGGAACGTGATCTGCCGTCCCCGCTCGCCCGCGTGGGCGGCGCGCACACGGTTCCGTACCTCGCCGAACTGACCGTCGCGGCCGCCGTCATCGTGCTGCTGCTGACCACCGACGTGCTGACCGTCGTCGGCTTCTCCAGCTTCGGCGTGCTGGTCTACTACTCGGTGACGAATGCCGCCGCTTTCACCTTGCCCGCGCGTCCCCGGCATGCCCCGCGCTGGCTCAACTCACTCGGCTTCCTCGGCTGCCTGGTCCTGGCCGTGACCCTGCCGCCCGCCTCGGTGCTGGGCATGGCGGCAGTGCTGGCCGTCGGCGTGGCCGGGCGCTTCCTTGTGCTGCGGCTCCGGAAAGCCGCCGCCTAGGCTTTCAGGACCCGGACGTACAGGTCCTCAGCGGCCGGAGCCCAGGTGGCCGGATCGGCGTCGACCTGCTCGCCGGTGCGGATGTCCTTGACCTGGTGCTTGCCGTCGTCGTCGGTGAACCAGACGAAGGGGATGCCGCGGCGGTCCGCGAATTTGATTTGCTTGCCGAACTTCTCGGCCTTGGCCGCCACCTCGGTGGCGATCCCGCGGCTGCGCAGCTCCGCGGCGACGTCCTGCGCCGCACCCCAGCTGTCATCGCTGTTCAGCGCCACCAGCACGGCGGTCGGCACGGACCGTGTTGCCTTGGCGAGGTCCTGGCTGAGGATCCGGGAGACCAGCCGCGTCACGCCGATGGAGAGGCCGACGCCGGGGAACTTGCGGTTCCCCTTGCTGGCGAGGGCGTCGTAGCGTCCGCCGGAGCAGATCGAGCCGAGCTGTTCGTGGCCCACCAGGACGGTTTCCACCACGGTGCCGGTGTAGTAGTCCAGGCCGCGGGCGATGCTGAGGTCAGCGACGACCTTGCCGGGCGCGCGCTGGACGGCAGCAGCGATGACCTGCTCCAGTTCGGTCAGTCCCTCTTCGAGCAGTTCGTTGCTGACCCCGAGAGCGCGGACCTGCTCCACGAAGGAGGTGTCCCCGGTCCGGATCGAGGCCAGCTTGAGGGCGGACTGGGCCTGCTCGTCGGTGGCCCCGAGCTCTGACTTGAGCAGTTCTGCCACCTTGGCGGGGCCGATCTTCTCGAGCTTGTCGATGCTGCGAAGCACGCCGGCGGTGTCGGTGAGTCCAATGCCGTTGTAGAAGCCCTCGGCCAGCTTGCGGTTGTTGATCCGGAGCAGGAAAGCCGGGATCGGCAGGGCGCTCAGGGCCTCGGCGATGACCAGCGCAATCTCGACGTCGTAACGGAACGGCAGTTCGCCGTCGCCCACAATGTCGATGTCGGCCTGGGTGAACTCGCGGGCACGGCCTTCCTGCGGACGTTCCCCGCGCCAGACTTTCTGGATCTGGTACCGGCGGAACGGGAAAGCGAGGTAGCCGGCATTCTCGACGACGTACCGGGCGAACGGCACGGTGAGGTCGAAGTGCAGGGCCAGGGCGTGCGGATCACCCTTGGGTGCCGTGGCGGCGCCTGTTGCAGTACCTGTGGCGCTTTCGCCGTCGTCGTCCTGGAGCCGGCTCAGCCCGTAGACCTCTTTGTCGATCTCCCCCTTGCGCAGCAGCTGCCCGACCGTCTCCACCGCTCGGGTTTCAATGGAGGAAAAACCATGGAGTTCGAAGACCTTGCGCAGCGTGTCCAGCACATGCATCTCCACCAGCCGCTCCTCGGGAAGCCACTCGGGGAATCCGGACAGGGAGGCGGTGCGTGCCATGGTGGATTTTCTCCTCAGGTAAAGCCGGCCGGAGTCTTCCGCGCCGCGCTGCGGCCTAAACGGGCCGTCCGAAACGGGGATCAGATGGGCGGCAGACAGGCCGGTCATGCATAAACTGTGTGCGGCAGTCAGTTTATGCGTTCCGCGCCCGCAATTTCTAATGCGGCCGGATCCGCCCCGACGGCCGGCAGCTTTACCGCTGAACACGCGACGGCGCCCACGCGCTGCCCGGTTTCGGCCTTACACCCAGGAGGACTTTTGGCGGCCAGTTCACGGAGCGCCCGCGAAGAAAAGCGGCGCATCCAGCAAATGGAGGCGAAGCGCGAGCTGCGCAAGGAGCAGGAAAAGCGCCGCAAGCGCGACAACATCCTCGCCATTGGCGCAGGAACGGCAACACTCGTCGTTGCGCTGGTGCTGCAGCTGACGGTCTTTTCCGCCAACCCCACCGAGGACGAATACGCCGCCGCCCAGGCCGGGCTGACCACTCCCTCGGCCACGCCGTCGGCATCCCCCGGCAACGCGGACAACATCCCGAAACCGGAAACGGCGGCGGGCCAGACCTTCACCGGGGAACTCAAGCTCAACAGCGGCACGCTCGGCGTGGAACTGGACGGCACCAACGCGCCCCAGGCAGCCGCCGTCTTCAAGTCCCTCGCCGACCAGAACTTCTACGCCGGGCTCAACTGCCACCGGCTCACTACGGCCGAAACGTTCGGCGTGCTGCAGTGCGGCTCCAAGGCCGGCGACGGCAGCAGCGACCCGAGCTACACCTGGGGCCCGCTGGAGAACACCCCGCAGGACAACAGCTACCCGGCCGGAACCATCGCCGTCGCCCGGAGCGGCGGGAACGCTTACGGCAACGGCACCCAGTTCTTCATTGTGTACAAGGACACCGTCATCCCGGCCGACGCCGCCGGCGGCTACACCGTGGTGGGCAAAGTGACCTCGGGACTGGATGTGGTGGCCAATATTGCTGCCGCCGGGCTTAAACCGGGCGATAACGCCACAGACGGCGCCCCCGCGGAACCAGTCACGATAGACTCGTTCTCTCTGAAGTAACCAGCCGTTGCCCTTGTGGCCACGGCCCCGGTATTTCCCTCCAAGCGAAAGACTTCTAGCGGTGACAGACAGTCAGAAATCCGACGAAACAGTGTCAGCAGCAGCTGCCAACGAGACCGAAGCTGAGGCCACGATGACAGGACCGGCGACAGACACTCCCGCCAGCACGGAGCCGGAGACGGCAACCGAGCCCGAGGCGGAAGCCACTCCGGCCGAGGCGGCCCCCGAGGCTGCTGAGGCTCCGGCGGAGTCAGCCGAGGAAGCCGCGGCGGAGGCGCCGGCCGCCGCTGAAGCACCCGAGGCTGCTGAGGCGCCGGCGGAGTCAGCAGAGGAAGCCGCACCCGAGGCGCCGGAGGCGTCAGCCCAGGAAGCCGCACCCGAGGCTCCCGCCGCGCCGCGTCCCGCGCCGTCACCGGCAGCGTTCGCCGCCCGGCCGAAGGCAAAGCCCTCCCCGGCAGCTCCGGCGGCCGCACCGGCCCCCGTGTCCTCTGCCGCTTCGCTGGCCGAAGCCGCACGCTGGGGCCGCGTCGAGGGCGACGGCCACGTGTTCCTGACCGTCGACGGCGAGGAACATCCCGTTGGCCAGTACCCCGGCGTCAGCGATGACGAAGCCTTGGGCTACTTCGCCCGGAAGTACGACGACGTCGTGGCGCAGATTGTCCTGCTGGAACAGCGCGTGAGCTCCAAAGCGCCCGCCACGGACATGCAGAAGACCGTCACCCACCTGCGCGAGCAGCTGACCGAACGCAACATGGTGGGCGACCTTCGCTCCGCCGAGGCCCGCCTGGACACTCTTGCCACGCAGATCTCCGAGCTCGAAAAGGCCGAGAAGGCCGAACACGATGCCGTCCGCGCCGCCGAGCTGGCCGCCCGCGAGGCGATCGTGGCCGAGGCTGAAGAGATCGCAGGCCACGACCCGGCCCAGATCCAGTGGAAGACCTCCAGCGCCCGGATGAACGAACTGTTCGAGAGCTGGAAGATTGCGCAGAAGAGCGGTGTCCGGCTCGGACGCAGCAATGAGGACACCCTCTGGAAGCGTTTCCGTGCCGCCCGGACCGTCTTTGACCGGCACCGCCGCGCATACTTCTCACAGCTGGACAGCACCAACTCGGCAGCCAAGGCCGCCAAGGAGAAGCTGATCACCGAGGCCGAGGCCCTCTCGACCTCGACCGACTGGGGCTTTGCCGCCGGTGAATACCGCCGGCTGATGGACGAGTGGAAGGCGTCGCCGCGCGCCAGCCGCAAGGACGACGACGCCCTTTGGGCCCGGTTCCGTGCCGCGCAGGACGTCTTCTTCACCAACCGCCAGTCAGCCAACGACGAGATCGACCAGGAATACGGCGCCAACCTGGTGGTCAAGGAAGCCCTGCTTGCGGAAGCCAACGAGCTGCTTCCCATCAAGGACCTCGCCGCCACCAAGAAGGCGCTCCAGTCCATCCGTGACCGCTGGGAAGAAGCCGGCAAGGTTCCCCGCGCCGACATGGGACGCGTCGAAGCCGGACTGCGGAAGGTCGAAGACGCCGTACGCCACGCCGAGGATGAGAACTGGAAGCGCTCCAACCCTGAGACGAAGGCACGCACCAACAGCGCCCTGACGCAGCTGGAGTCGGCCATCGCCGGGCTCCGTGACGACCTGGCCAAGGCCGAGAAGGCCGGCGACCAGCGCAAGATCAAGGCCGCCAAGGAAGCCCTCGAGGCCCGCGAGGCCTGGCTGGAACAGCTGGAGAAGTCAGCGAGCGAGCTCTCCTAGCAGCAAGCACCACCGCAACAGGCTTTTTCTGAAGCAGGTTATGCAGGCCCCGCACCGGTTATCCACATGACCGGGTCGGGGCCTGTTTGCTTTTCCGGGGAACGGACAGGATGGCTGAATGGTCACTCTTCACGCCCCGCCTGCGCCTGACCCACCGCCATGCGAGCTGTACGCTCCGGGGGCGCTGTTCTCCTGGCCGGAGCTCCAGGCGATGGCGTCCGACGGCGTGCTGACGCAGCTGTCCCAGCGCGGCTACCTGCCGCCGGGCACCCGGCCCACTCCGCAGCTGCGGGCCCGCGCGGCGTCCGTGCTCATTGGTCCGGCCATCCGACAGCGGGTCGTCGCGGGCAGGATGACGGCTGCCTGGATCTATGGCTGCGCCGCTGAACCGGACCGGCTCGCCCTGCTGGTGGACGCCAACCGGCGGATTTCAAGTCTGAGGTCGACCCGGGGCTGCACTTTCCATGAGGTGCGCCTGGGCCCGTTCGACGTCGTGAGCCTGGGCGGGCTGATGGTCTCGAGCCCGTTGCGGACGTCAGTGGACATCGCCCTGCATGTCGACCCCGGGCGGGCCGTGCCGGCCCTGCGCGCGCTCCTGGGAAGGCCCGAGCTGGGCCTGCGCCTGCGGCTGCTTGTGCACGCCATTGAGGCCACCCCCAGGATGCCGTACAGGAAGGCGGCCCTGTCGAAGCTCGACGAGCTGCAGGCCGGTCCGGCCCCTAGCGCCAGACTGCGGGCCGCCCGACCAGCCTTAGCTGCGCCGCCGGTTGCCGGTGGTCCGGTAGACGTCGAAGACGCCGTCGATGCGGCGGACGGCGCTGAGGACGTGGCTGAGGTATTTGGGGTCGCCCATCTCGAAGGCGAATTTTGAGATGGCTACCCGGTCCGTGGACGTGTGCACGCTGGCCGCCAGGATGTTGACGTGGTTCTCCGACAGGATCCTGGTCACATCCGAGAGCAGCGACTTGCGGTCGAGGGCCTCGACCATTATTTCGACCAGGAAGACGCTTGACTGGGTGGGTGCCCACTCGACCTCCACGATCCGGTCGGGTTGTTCCAGCAGTCCGCTGACGTTGGTGCAGTCCGTGCGGTGCACGGAGACACCGGATCCTCGCGTGACGAAACCCAGGATCGGGTCCGGCGGCACCGGGGTGCAGCAGCGGGCGAGTTTGACCCAGACGTCGTCCACGCCGCGCACCACCACGCCCGAATCGGAGTACCGGGTCTTGGAAACCTGGGTGGGAATGGAAATCTCGGTGAGGTCGTCCTCGGGTGTGTCATTGCCGCCGAGGCTCTCCACCAGGCGTTCCATGACGGACTGGGCGGACGTGTGGCCGTCCCCCACCCCTGCGTAGAGGCCGGAGATGTCGACATATTTTAAGTCCTCGGCGACCGCGGCGAGGGCGTCATGAGTCATCAGGCGCTGCAGCGGGAGGTTCTGCTTGCGCATCGCCTTGGTCAGCAGTTCCTTGCCGCGTTCAACCGACTCCTCGCGGCGTTCCTTACTGAACCACTGCCTGATCTTGTTGCGGGCCCGGGCGCTCTTGACGAAGTGCTGCCAGTCCTGGCTGGGCCCGGCACCCTCAGCCTTGGAAGTGAAGATCTCCACCCAGTCGCCGTGGTTCAGTTCACTGTTGAGCGGGACCAGCTTGCCGTTGACGCGGGCGCCGATGGTCCGGTGGCCCACCTCCGTGTGGACGGCGTAGGCGAAGTCCACGGGCGTGGAACCGGCGGGCAGGGCCATGACCTCGCCCTTGGGGGTGAACACGAAGACTTCCCGCGCGTTGATTTCGAAGCGCAGGGAGTCCAGGAACTCCCCGGGGTCGGAGGTTTCCTGCTGCCAGTCCACGAGCGACCGGAGCCAGCCCATGTCGCCGTCGCGCGGGCTTCCGGGCCCTTCAGCCGCCCGGTTCGGCTGGTCCTTGTACTTCCAGTGCGCGGCGACGCCGTATTCGGCGCGGCGGTGCATCTCGTGGGTGCGGATCTGGATCTCCACGGGCTTGCCGCCCGGGCCGATCACCGTGGTGTGCAGCGACTGGTACATGTTGAACTTGGGCATCGCGATGTAGTCCTTGAACCGCCCGGGCAGGGGGTTCCAGCGCGAATGCATGGCGCCCAGGGCCGCGTAACAGTCCCGGACGGAGTCGACCAGGACGCGGACACCCATCAGGTCGTTGATGTCGTCGAAGTCTTTGTCCCGGACGATCATCTTCTGGTAGATCGAGTAGTAGTGCTTCGGCCGGCCCGTGATGGTGGCCTTGATCTTAGCCTCGCGCAGGTCCTCGGTGATCTGGTCCCGGATGACGGACAGGTTCTTTTCCCGCTCGGGGGTCCGGTCCCCCACCATGCGCACGATTTCCTCGTACACCTTGGGGTAAAGGGCCGCAAAGGAAAGGTCTTCCAGTTCCCACTTGATCGTGTTCATGCCGAGCCGGTGCGCCAGCGGGGCAAAGATTTCCAGGGTCTCCCGGGCTTTGCGTGCCGAGGACTCGGCCGAGACGAAACGCCAGGTCCTGGCGTTGTGCAGCCGGTCCGCCAGCTTGATCATCAGGACGCGGATGTCCTTGGCCATGGCCACGACCATCTTGCGGACGGTCTCAGACTGTGCGGCCTCGCCGAAGCTGACCTTGTCCAGCTTGGTGACACCGTCGACCAGCATGGCAACTTCCGGCCCGAACTCGGCCTTCAGGTCCTCCAGGGTGTACGAAGTGTCCTCAACGGTGTCGTGCAGGAGCGCCGCGGCCAGCGTGGTTCCGCTGAGCCCCAGCTCAGCCAGGATGGTGGCCACCGCCACAGGGTGGGTGATGTACGGATCGCCGCTCTTGCGCTTCTGGCCGCGGTGGCAGCGCTCCGCCACGACGAAGGCACGCTGGATGAGGTCGAAGTCCTCTTTGGGGTTGTTGGCACGCACAGTGCGCAGCAGCGGCTCAAGGATCGGGGAATACGCGGGGGCGCCGCGCCCGGTCAGGCGGGCAAGCCGGGAACGGGTGCGTTCACGGCGCCCGGGGAATGTGGGGCGCGCGCCCGAACTGTCCACGGGGACCGGCGGATCGGCGCGTCCGGGAGCCACCACACCAGTCTGCGAACCCTGGCCTGGAGCCTGATCCGCCGGCGCTGATGGCACCGGCGTCGAACGTTCTTCCAATGGAGCACCTCTCCGAACCCGTTAATTCTTCCAGTGTATTCCGCAGCAGGATACTTCGATAACCGGCGGCCATACGGCGACGGGCCGGAGAGCGTCACGAGTGACGTTCTCCGGCCCGTCGACCGGGAAGACCCGGTGGTGACCGTGGCGGCTAAGCCGTGGACGGCTCCGCCGGGGAAGCCGTCTTGGCGGCAGCCTGGGCGCGGCGGTGGTGCACGTGCTCGGCCTGCTTGACCAGTTCAGGTTCGCCCTGCCGCAGCCAGGCGTAGAGCGGCGCGGCGATGAAGATCGTGGCGGCCGTGCCAATCAGGATCCCGACAAACAGTGCCAGCGAGAGGTCCCGCAGCGTTCCGGCGCCCAGCAGTCCGGCACCGATGAAGAGGATGGCGCCAACCGGGAGGATGGCCACCATCATGGTGTTGATGGAGCGGACCAGGGTCTGGTTGACGGCCAGGTTGACTTCCTCGCCGAAGGTCCGGCGGGTGGAGGCCTGCAGGTCCGCGGTATTCTCACGGATCTTGTCGAAGACCACCACTGTGTCGTACAGCGAGTAACTCAGCACGGTCAGGAAGCCGATGATGGCCGACGGCGTGACTTCGAAATCACTGAGGGCGTAGACGCCGGCGGTGATGAACATCGTCACGAGCATGCCCGCGATCGCTGAGAGCGACATCTTCCAGGTCCGGAAGTAGAGCGCCATCAGCACCGAGGCCAGCCCGACGAAGATCAAGAGGCCCAGCAGGGCCTGCTTGGTGACGTCAGCGCCCCAGGTGGGGCCGATGAAGGTGGATGTCACCTCGTTGTCCGTCACGCCGTAGGCCTCGGTGAGGCCCGCCTTGATCTGGAGCGTCTCATCTTCCGTGAGCTTGTCCGTCTGGATCCGCATCGTGTTGCCGGCGACGTTCGCCACCCGCGGGACGCTGCCGGGGACTACGTCCACGACGGCCTTCTCGCCGATGGCAGCGTCGGTGGTTTTCACGTTGGAGACGGTGAATTCCGAACCGCCGCGGAATTCGATGCCGAGGTTGAAGCCACCCTTGACGACCGGCAGGAGGATCGACAGCGCCACGAGGACGCCCGCGATCAGGAACCAGATCTTCTTGGATTCCACGAAGTCGTACGAGCGTTTGCCCGTGTAGAGCTCATTACCGAATTTGGCGAAGCTGGTGGCCATTTAGTTGTCCTCCTTGGACGCGCTCTTGGAGGAGCCAGCAAGCTGTTCCTGTCGTTCCGCGAGGCGTCGTTCTGCAATGGTCATCCGGCGTTCGGCCTCGGCCGTGGCGCCGGTGTTCTTGGCGCGCAGCGCGGCAACAGCGGCCGGCTTGTCCGCGGGGGTGCGGAACCGGCCCGCGCCACGGTACATGGGAACGGCGCCGAGGCTCTTCGGGTCCAGTCCGGAGAGCGGGTGGCCTTCACCGAAGAACTTGGTGCGGGCCAGCAGCTGCAGGGTCGGGTGGGTGAACATAAAGACCACGATGAGGTCGGCGATGGCCGTCAGGCCGAGCGTGAATGCAAAGCCACGCACGTTGCCCACTGCCACGAAGTACAGCACCAGGGCGGCCAGCAGGTTGACGGCTTTGGACGCCAGGACGGTGCGCTTGGCGCGCTTCCAGCCGTTCTCGACTGCCGAGACGAGGCCGCGGCCTTCCCGGAGCTCATCGCGGATACGTTCGAAGTAGACAATGAACGAGTCGGCGGTCTGGCCGATGGCCACAATGATGCCGGCCACGCCGGCCAGGGACAGCCGGTAGTTCTCAGTCCAGCCCAGGATCGCGATGGCCAGGTACGTCAGAGCTCCGGCCACCACGAGGGACGCGACGGTGACCAGGCCCAGTGCCCGGTATTGGATCAGCGAGTAGACCACCACCAGCATCAGCCCGATCAGGCCGGCGAGCATACCCATCCGTAGCTGCTCACCGCCGAGGGTTGCCGAAATCTGCTGTTCGCTCTGGATCTCGAAGCTGATCGGCAGCGCTCCGAAGCGGAGCTGGTCGGAGAGGGCCTTCGCGGACGCCTCCGTGAAGCCGCCGGTGATCTGCGGGCGGCCGTCGGTGATGACCGCGAGGGACCGCGGAGCGGAAATGACCTGGTCGTCGAGGACGATCGCGAACTGGGACCTCGGATCCGAGCCGCCCTGGCCCCCGCCGGCGCTGTAGAACTGGTACAGCCGCTCGGTGACTTCCTTGAACTTGGCGGTGCCTTCATCGTTGAACTGGATGTTCACAGCCCACTCGTTGGTCACGGCGCCCTGGGCACCGGTCTGCAGCTGGAAGGTGGAGCCGGCGATGTCAGCGCCCTTGACCTCAACCGGGCCAAGGATGTACTTGATCGCCGGCGAGGTGTCGGAGGCCGGTTCGCAGGTGACCAGCGGCTGGGCCGGGTCGGAGCGTTCCTGCTTGTCCTGCGAGGGGTTGTCACAGTCGAGTGTTTCGAACTTCTTGTAAATTTCGGGCGTGACCCAGTTCACGTCGCTGCCGTTGGTGGGCTCAGCGGTGGGCTGGGGCAGCTGGTCATCCGGGATCAGCGACTCCGCGGGAACGGCTGCGCCCGGACCGGCCTGGAGGACGGGCCGGAAGTTCATGTCGGCGGACGCCTGGATCAGCGCCCGGGTTTCCTTGGACGGTGTGCCCGGCAGGCTGACGACGACGTTGCGTCCGGACTGCGTGCTGATTTCAGCTTCCGCGACACCCGAGCCGTCCACACGCTGGCGGATGATCGCCACGGCCTGGTTGAGCTGTTCTTCGTTAATGTCCGAACCGCCCTCGACCTTGGGCGCCAGGATCATCTGGGTGCCGCCTTCAAGGTCCAGGGCGAGCTTGGGAGCCCAGCTCGCCTGGCCGGCCATGGTGCCGCCTGCCAGGACGGCGGTCAGGACGGCGAGGATAACGCCGAGCCAGACCAGCACCCTGAGGGCTGTGTTTTTGGGGCCAGTTCGTGCCATTGTCGATCTTTCTATTATTTACGGAGGAAACCGCCGGGCGGCCCGGTGGGGCCGTTCCGGCGGTGGCCCGCAGCCGTTACTTCGCGGGATAGCTCAAACAGGCAGACTAGCTGTCTTTCTTGCCTTCGTCGTTGAGGCGGCGCAGGGTTTCTTCCGGCGTCTCCTCGCGGGGGGCGTCGTTGACGGGCGCGGCGCTGTCAGCCTTGTCGATGGTCAGCGAGGAGGCATCGTCGGGAACGACCGAGGGCTCCTCTGCGGCGACAACCGGCTCGACGATCTTGGTAACGGCCTGGCGGTGAACGGTGGCGGTGTTGCCCGGGGAGAGTTCCAGCAGGACCTTGTTCTCTTCATCGTTGATCTCGACGATCCGGCCGTACAGGCCGAAGCTGGTCATGACTTCGACACCCGGGGCGAACTTCGACTGGAGCTGCACCTGCTGCTGCTGGGTCTTCTTGTTGCGGCGGAACATCATGAAGACGAAGACGCCGAGCATGGCGAACAACAGGATGGTCATGATGTCGATGCCGCCGCCGGCCTGCGGCTGGGTCTGGGCAGAAATAAGTCCGAACACAGGGATAGTTCCGTTCTGTACTTGCGTAGCTGGTTTACAGCAACGTCCGCTTCGCTCCGGGCTGGCTGCGAATTCTGCCGAGCCGACGGCGGCCAGGGGCTCGCCGCGCAGAGAAACAAAGACCCGAACGTGCCGAGCGTCATTCCAGTCTAAAGGGAAAAGGTTACGGAGCGGTGCTATTGACTATTACGGATCCATTCCGGATCAGCGTCCTGGCCCTGCCCGTCCGTCAGGTCCGGAGTGTCGTCCTCCGCCCTGAAGAGCTCGAGCGGGTCCTGGGCGAAGATTCCGGGCGGCACCGCGAAGCCGAGGTGCGTCCAGGCCGGGGCGAGCGCGATGCGCCCCCGCGGGGTGCGTCCCAGCAGTCCCTCCCGGACGAGATACGGTTCGGCGACGGTTTCCACCGTTTCGGTCTCTTCGCCGACGGCGATGGCCAAAGTGGACAGGCCCACGGGACCTCCGCCGAATTTGGTGATCAGGGCCTCCAGGACGGCGCGGTCCAGCCGGTCCAGTCCGCGTTTGTCAACCTCATACATGTCCAGCGCCGCGGAAGCGGCGCGCGCGTCGATCTGCTCGATGCCGTGCACCAGCGCCCAGTCGCGGACCCGGCGCAGGAGCCGGTTGGCGATGCGGGGCGTGCCGCGGGAGCGCCCGGCGATTTCGCTGAAGCCGGCGGAGTTGACCTTGAGGTCCAGGAGTCCGGCGGAGCGCCGGAGGACGAGCTCCAGTTCGGCCACGGAGTAGAACTCGAGGTGGCCGGTGAAGCCGAAGCGGTCCCGGAGCGGTCCGGGCAGCAGGCCGGCGCGCGTGGTGGCGCCCACGAGGGTAAAGGGCGGGAGTTCCAGCGGGATGGCGGTGGCGCCGGCACCCTTGCCGACGATGATGTCGACCCGAATGTCTTCCATCGCCATGTAGAGCATTTCCTCGTCAGGCCGGGACATCCGGTGGATCTCGTCGAGGAAAAGCACTTCACCTTCGGAGAGCGAGGACAGG
>DATITT010000235.1:0-4103 GCA_035467435.1 Arthrobacter sp.
ACCTGATGACTTCGGGCAGCGTCAGGCTGCTGGCCTACAACCAGCAGACCGAAGGGCCGCAAACGATCGCGGTCAAGGATGCGGCAGTGGCTGCCGGGGTGCCGGTGGTGAACTTCAGCGAGACCCTGCCGGAGGGCAAGTCCTACCTGCAGTGGATGACAGAGAACGTCGACAACATCGGCAAGGCGCTGGCCTAAGATTAGCTGGACAGCGTGACCTGGCTGCGTCGCCCGACCGACCAGCGAGGCAGCGCAGCCAGACAGCACAGCCAGACAGCACCGCCAGCCGCCGCTGGCACACCGCGCGAGCCCCGGGTTTGTGCAGAATTCGAGGAATGCCAAGTTGACACCCGTAGTGAGCCTCCGTGGAGCCTCCCTCGCGTTCGGTAAACGCACGCTGTGGGAGGACCTGGATCTGGACATTAACCCGGGTGAATTCTTCGCCGTGCTCGGCCCCAATGGCAGTGGGAAAACGACGTTCCTCAAGGTGTTGCTCGGACTGCAGGAGCTGAGCTCCGGCTCGGCCACGCTCGCGGGCCGGCCCGTGGAACGGGGCAACCGGAAGATCGGCTACATCCCGCAGCAGAAGTCCTTAGACCCTGACACGCCGCTGCGCGCCCGCGACCTCGTGGGGCTCGGCGTCGACGGCCACCGCTGGGGGCTGCGGCTCGGCGCGGGAAAAGTGAACCGCAGAATCGATGAGCTGCTCGATCTGGTGGGTGCCACCGATTACGCCAAGGTCCCCGTCGGCCAGCTCTCCGGCGGCGAGCAGCAGCGGTTGCGGGTGGCGCAGGCTCTTGCCACCGACCCCAAGGTGCTGCTTTGCGACGAGCCCCTGCTGTCCCTGGACCTGCAGCACCAGCAGGCCGTCAGTGCCCTGATCAACAAGCAATGCCACGACCAGGACAGTGCCGTGGTGTTCGTCACGCACGAAATCAACCCGATCATGGACTACGTGGACAGGGTGCTGTACCTGGCCGGCGGACGGTTCCGGGTGGGCCCGCCGGAGGAGGTCATGACCACGGAAGTCCTGTCCGACCTTTACGGCAGCCACGTCGAAGTGATCAACGCCAACGGACGGCTGATCGTCGTCGGACTGCCGGATGCCACGACGCATCACCACGAGGACGCCCACGCGGTGGCGGGGGAGGTGGGTTAGATGGACCTGGACAGCCTGCTCAACGCAATCTTCAATTTTGACAACTACGGCGAGTTGCTTGTGCTGGTGCAGAACTCCCTCTGGGCCGGTGCTGTGCTGGGCCTGCTCGGCGGGCTGATCGGAACCTTCGTGATGAAGCGGGACCTGGCCTTCGCCGTCCACGGGATCTCCGAACTCTCCTTTGCCGGCGCGGCCTTTGCCCTGCTGATCGGAACGGATATCGTCCTGGGCTCCCTCGTGGGGTCCGTCGTGGCGGCACTGCTGCTGGGTCTGCTGGGCGTCCGCGCCCGGGACAAGAACTCGATCATTGGCGTCATCATGCCGTTCGGCCTGGGCCTGGGCATCCTCTTCCTCTCCCTGTACGAGGGGCGCGCCGCGAACAAGTTCGGCCTGCTCACCGGTCAGATCGTTTCCGTCGGAACCGTCCAGCTCCAGGTGCTGGCGTCAGCCGCCGTCGTGGTGATGATTGCCCTGGTGGCGATCTGGCGTCCGCTGACGTTCGCCAGCGTGGACCCCGACGTCGCCTCGGCCCGCGGTGTGCCTGTGCGGGCACTAGCCATAGGCTTTATGCTGCTGCTCGGCGTCAGCGTGGCGCTCTCCATCCAGATTGTTGGCGCCCTCCTGGTGCTGGCGCTGCTGATCACTCCCGCGGCGGCGGCCATGCGGGTGACGTCCTCACCCCGGCTGGTGGTGATCCTGAGCGTGGTGTTCGCCATGACGGCCACCGTCGGCGGCATCCTGCTGGCCCTCGGCGGCCGGATCCCCATCAGCCCGTACGTGACCACGCTGTCCTTCCTGATCTACGTCGTCTGCCGGGTGATCGGCGGGATCCGCGCCAAGCGCGGCGTGAACGGCCGGGTGCTGCGCAGCGTCGAGGTGCCGGCCGCCTGACCGGCCCCGCTCCCGAAGGAATTGCTGCATCACTGCAAGTATGCAGTTGTGCAAACATTGCAGTCGTGCAATTCTTTAACCCATGACTACCGCTGCGTCGCTGCCACTGCGTGAGCGCAAAAAAGCCGAGACCTGGGCGGCGCTCCATGAAGCGGCCGCGTCGCTTGCCCTGCAGCACGGCGTCGACCAGACCACAGTGGAGGCCATCGCCTCCAAAGCGGGCGTCTCCCCGCGGACCTTCTTCAACTATTTCCAGGTGAAGGAAGACGCGATTCTGGGGTTGCGTGAACCTGTCCTCGACGAGGAACATCTGTCCCGAATCTCCACCACCGCCGATGATGTGGTCGGTCAGGTCTCGCGGCTGCTGGTGACCGTCGCAGGGACGGCGATGGGGGGCACCGACCGCGCCCGGCGCCGCCAGCTGATTGCCCGGTATCCCCATCTGGGACGCCGCCACATGGATTACATGGTCACGGCCGAGAGCCTCGTCTGCCAGGGGATCTCCGGCGTATTGGCCCGGGATCCCGCCTGGGCGGCCGGCGGCGAAGGCTTCGGACTGGAGGAATCCGCGCGCATGCTGGTCATGATCGCCGGAGTCCCCATCCGCTTCGATCTCACCTCCACCGATTTTGACCCCGTCGCGGGGATCTCCACGGAGACCCTGGGGCCGTCGCTGGCCCTGCTCCACGATTTGCTAAGGAAAGTTTCATGACCAAGCACGCTGCTCCAGCGGCAGGACCGGCCGAAGGGAAGCAGCACATGGTGCTGCTCTTTGTGGGCCTGATGCTCTCGATGCTCCTGGCGGCCCTCAACCAGACCGTGCTCAGCACGGCACTGCCCACCATCGTGGGCGAACTCCACGGCGTCAGCGACATGCTCTGGGTCATCACCGCCTTCATTCTCGCGTCCACCATCACCATGCCCATCTACGGCAAGCTTGGTGACCTGATGGGACGCAAGGCCCTGCTGATGGCCGCCATCATCCTGTTCATGATCGGGTCCGTCATCGGCGGCCTGGCCAACGACATGGGGGTGCTGATCACCGCCCGGGTGGTCCAGGGACTGGGCGGCGGCGGTCTGATGATCCTGTCGCAGGCCGTCATCGCCGACGTCGTACCGGCCCGCGAGCGCGGCAAGTACATGGGGATGATGGGCGGCGTCTTCGCCATTGCGTCCGTTGCCGGTCCGCTGCTGGGCGGCTGGTTTACCGAAGGTCCCGGCTGGCGCTGGGTGTTCTGGATCAACATCCCCCTGGGCCTGCTTGCGCTGGCCGGCGCCGTGTTCTTCCTCAAGCTTCCGAAGCACAGCGGCAAACCGCGCCTGGACCTTGGCGGCATGGTGTTGCTCGCGATCGCAACGACCTGCCTCGTGCTGTTCGCCACCTGGGGCGGCAGTAAGTACGAGTGGAGCGACCCCATCATCCTGGCGCTGATCGCCGGAACGGTACTCAGCGCGGTCGCCTTCGTCCTGGTGGAGCGCCGCACGGCCGAGCCGATCATCCCGCTGCACCTGTTCAAGGACCTCAACTTCAATCTTGCGACGGTCGCCGGACTGCTGATCGGCGTGGCCATGTTCGGCGCCATCGGGTACCTGCCCACCTACCTGCAGATGGCATTCAGCGTCAACGCCACCGAATCCGGGCTGCTGATGATCCCGATGATGGGCTCGCTGCTGGTTGCCTCCGTGGTCTCCGGGCAGATGGTCAGCCGGACCGGCCGCTACAAGTGGATGCCCATTGCGGGCGGCGTGCTCGTCGCCGTCGCCCTCGTGCTGCTCTCCACCCTCACACCGGGAGCGCCGCTCTGGGAAATCTGCGCCTACCTGGGCGTGATGGGTCTGGGTCTGGGACTGAGCATGCAGATCATGGTGCTGATCGTGCAGAATTCCTTCCCGCTGCGCGAAGTCGGCACCGCAACGGCGTCGAACAACTTCTTCCGGCAGATCGGGGCCACTCTCGGCTCCGCGGTGGTAGGGAGCCTCTTCGCGAGCCGGCTCGCCGAACTGCTCGCCGGGCGTCTGCCGGCCTCGGCCACCGGGGGCGGCACGCCGGGAGG
>DATITT010000236.1:0-6459 GCA_035467435.1 Arthrobacter sp.
ACGGACCTCTCCCCGCCCCGCACGCCCGGCTCGCGGGCGACAGAAAACCTGTCACATAAGAGCCTGACACACAGGGAGCGTTCGGCGACCGGGCAGCTTTCCGGCGATTTCGGCGGAACCCGGGCGCCGGGTGGACTAGCCGATTGGGGCTGATTCGTGATTATCAGCTTATTTCGGCTTATTTTAGATAATCAGTTGAAAATGATTGATTCTGGGAGATCAGCCCTTTAGGGTGGGGCTATGTACGTGATGACCATCGACCAGCGCGGCAGCAGCGCCGACGTCGACCGTGTCCCGGGCCTCCTGGCGGAGCTGGCCGGGCTCTCCACTGCCGGGCGCTTCGA
Source organism: Arthrobacter sp. (assembly GCA_035467435.1). Lineage (GTDB taxonomy): Bacteria > Actinomycetota > Actinomycetes > Actinomycetales > Micrococcaceae > Arthrobacter. The sequence goes on from DATITT010000236.1 coordinate 345, forward strand.
ACGATCCGTCGGTGACGAGGTCCAGGGGGTCGTGGAACGCCCGGAGGAAGTCGTCGAGATCGCGCTGCACGCCCTGCGCAGCGGACGCTGGTACGTGGGCATCGGGGTGGGGGCGGTGGACCTGCCGCTGCCTGCCAGTCCACGGGAAGGATCCGGGCCGGCCTTCGTGGCGGCGCGCGTGGCCGTCGAGAAGGCCAAGTCCGGCGCCGCGCACGTTCCCGTCGCCGTTGTGTCCGGAGGCCTGCGCAGGGGAGCGGCTGCCCCTTCGCCCGCGGGATCTGCCGGCGCGCACGCCTGCGCCAATGCCGAGGCGGTGCTGCGGCTGATCGGACGGCTGGTCCAGGACCGGACGGCCGCCCAGTGGAAGGTCGTGGATGCGCTGCGCTCGGTGCAGCACGGCCACTCCGGCACGCACGGCACGCAGAAAATCGCTGCCCAACAACTGGGAATCACGGAACAATCGGTGAGCCGCGCGCTGCTGCGCTCCGGCTGGCAGGAAGAATGGGCCGCGAGGCCTGCGGCGGAAATGCTGCTGGCCCATGCCCACGGAGTCATCGCCGGCAACGACGACGCCGGCGGGCAGGCCTCGGACCGCGTACCCGACGCGGGCGGGACTCAGCCCCCGGAGGACAGCCCCCGGGACAGTACGGAAGGAGACCGGTGAACGCGCTCTGGATCACCCTGACCCTGCTCACGGCCGGCTTCGTTGGCTGGCCGGTGACGGCCCTGGTCTTCCGGCTCGCCCGGACCATCGACGACCGCCAGGACGCTGGTGCCGGCGCCGCAGGCCTGGTGAATGACCCCGCGGCGGATGTCACCGTTGATCCCGTCGTCACCACCGGTACCGCACCCACCGCGGCCGCCGCCGCCGGAACCGCCGCCCCGGCCCCAGGCTCCGGGACAGTCTCGGTCAGCAGCGTCCGGATCCTGCGCGGTGGCGCCATCATCGGGGTGCTGGAGCGCCTCGCGGTCTGCCTCGCGATCCTCGGCGGCGAACCGGTCGCCATCGCCTACGTCGTCGCGATCAAGGGCCTGGGCCGCTTCGCGGAGCTGAAGGAGACGCCGGTCGCCGCGGAACGGTTCATCATCGGCACCCTGACGTCCATGCTCTGGGCTGCCGGCGTCGCCGCCCTGGCCAAAATGCTCCTCCTCGGCTGATGCCGCCCGCCCGGAAGCCGGCACGGAAGCCCGCACGGAAGCCCGCCCGGATGGGTACCTGGCCGGCGGGGCGATAGTGTATCCGTATGACTGTTTTTGCTGTTGAGTACGTATACGATGCCGAATCCTCCGAAGCCCGCGACGCCACCCGCCCGGCGCACCGCGAATGGACCGCAGGACTTGCCCAGGACGGCACGCTGCTCGCCAGCGGCCCCTACGGTGACGGCGCCGGCGCCCTGCTGATCTTCAAGGCTGCCGACGAACAGGCCCTGAATACGCTCCTCAAGCAGGATCCCTTCGCCGCAGCCGGTGCCATCTCCGGTATCCGCACGACGGTCTGGGCTCCCTTGACCGGCCTCCTGGCCGGCCACGCCGCCTAGCCGTCCCCGCCAGACCTACCTCGATACAAGGAGTCCATGTGACCTCGGTCAGCCTGGGAATGCCGTCAGCACCGCCCCCCGTCCTCGCGCCGCGCCGCAAGACCCGCCAGATCAAGGTGGGTTCGGTCGGCGTCGGCTCCGATTCGCCGATCAGTGTGCAGTCGATGACCACGACGCCCACCACGGACATCAACGCCACGCTGCAGCAGATCGCCGAACTCACGGCCTCCGGCTGTGACATTGTGCGGGTCGCCTGCCCGTCCGCGGACGACGCCGAGGCCCTGCCGATCATCGCCCGAAAGTCCCAGATCCCCGTGATCGCGGACATTCACTTCCAGCCGAAGTACGTCTTTGCCGCGATCGAGGCAGGCTGCGCGGCGGTCCGGGTGAACCCCGGCAACATCCGCAAATTCGATGACCAGGTCAAGGAAATCGCCCGCGCGGCCAAGGACCACGGCACCTCGATCCGGATCGGCATCAACGCCGGATCGCTGGAGCCCGGAATCCTGAAGAAGTACGGCAAGGCCACCCCGGAAGCCCTCGTGGAGTCCGCCGTCTGGGAAGCGTCGCTGTTCGAAGAGCACGGCTTCAACGACTTCAAGATCTCGGTCAAGCACAATGACCCCGTCATTATGGTCGCCGCCTACGAGATGCTCGCCGAACAGGGCGACTGGCCGCTGCACCTCGGCGTCACCGAGGCCGGCCCCGCCTTCCAGGGCACCATCAAGTCGGCCACCGCCTTCGGCGCCCTGCTGTCCCGCGGCATCGGTGACACCATCCGCGTGTCCCTCTCCGCCCCGCCGGTGGAGGAGATCAAGGTCGGCAACCAGATTCTGCAGTCGCTGAACCTGCGGCCGCGCAAACTCGAGATCGTCTCCTGCCCGTCCTGCGGCCGCGCCCAGGTGGACGTGTACACGCTGGCCGAGCAGGTCACGGCAGGGCTGGAAGGCATGGAGATCCCGCTGCGCGTCGCCGTGATGGGCTGCGTCGTCAACGGACCGGGCGAAGCCCGCGAAGCCGACCTCGGCGTCGCCTCGGGCAACGGCAAGGGACAGATCTTTGTGAAGGGCCAGGTCATCAAGACTGTGCCGGAGAACCAGATTGTTGAGACACTGATCGAAGAAGCCATGCGTATCGCTGAAGAGATGGGGGAGGCCGATGGCGAAGATGCTGTCAAGGGTAGCCCCGTGGTTAGCGTCTCGTAAGGACGGCGCCGCTCCCGGCGTCGCAGTCCGGACCCTGGGGGGCTCGGACACATCCCAGCTGGTGGATCTGGCGCGGCAGGACGCCGTCGCCAATGTCTTCATCCTGTCCCATCTGGCCACCGCCGGTACGGCGGCACCCACCACCGGCGGCGCCAGCATTATCGGCGTGTTCGACGGCGGCACCCTCCTCGGGGCCTGCTGGGCCGGCGCCAACCTGGTGCCGGTGCAGCTGGACCCCGAGCTTGCCGGCGCGGTGGCCGCGGCCGCACACCGTTCCGGGCGCCGGTACGCCTCGATCTTCGGACCGGCCGACACGGTCCTGGCCCTGCACGCCGGGCTGGAACAGCTTGGTCAGACGGCCCATGAAATCCGCGGCGACCAGCCGCTGATGACGATCTCCGGGCCTCCCGCCGTGACCCCCAATCCGCAGCTGGGCTTTGGCCAGCTGGCGGACTTCGACCGGATCCTGCCGGCGTGCGCGGCGATGTTCGAAGAGGAGGTCGGGTATTCGCCGTACCTTGGCGGCCGGGAGTACTACAGCCGCCGGGTCAAGGGCCTCATCCGCGAGGGGCATTCCATGGTCCACCTGAACCCCGCACGCGAGGTGATCTTCAAAGCCGAGCTCGGTGCGGTCACCCCGGAGGTGACGCAGGTTCAGGGGGTCTGGATGAACCCGGAGTTCCGCGGCCAGGGCCTCAGTGCCGGGTACATGGCCGCCGCCGTCGTCCTGGCCCAGACCCTTGCCCCGGTCACCAGCCTCTACGTGAACAACTTCAACACCCGGGCCCGTGCCACCTACGAGCGCGTGGGCTTCCACCAGGTCGGCACGTTCGCCACCGTTCTTTTCTAACTACAGTGCTCTTCTGACCCAGCAGTATCACTGGGAACACGAAAATATCCGGGTGTGAACTCTTGTTTTCGTGCCCTGCGTCACATAGGTTCGATCTAGCCGTGTCGCACGGGCACGCGTTTCCCGGGAGCATCAGCCGGGGATGCCGACGCCCTTGGGGGCAACACAACGGAACTCACAGCCAATACTCTTGGCGGTGCTGGGGCCGCAGAGCCACGCCATGACAGGATGACCAGCCGGGAACGGCCAGGGGCTTCCGTCAGTTATGGCGTGGCTCTTCCGCGTCCGGGCTGACGGTAGATTAGTACCTAGACGCGTGTGCCGGTTTCTCCGGTGGTGTTACTGTTTTGCCCGCACCTTCCCAGAAACGGATAGATACCCAGTGGTCATTCGACTCTCCAAGCTGTTCCTGCGCACCCTGCGTGAAGATCCCGCCGACGCCGAAGTGGCCAGCCACCGGCTCCTGGTCCGCGCCGGGTACATCCGCCGGGCCGCCCCGGGCATTTACACCTGGCTTCCGCTGGGACTGAGTGTGCTGCGCAAGGTGGAGACGGTCATCCGCGAGGAGATGGCTGCCATCGGCGCCCAGGAAGTGCACTTCCCGGCGCTGCTGCCCAAGGAACCCTACGAGGTCACCAACCGCTGGACCGAGTACGGCGAGGGCATTTTCCGGCTCAAGGACCGCAAGGGCAACGACTACCTGCTGGCCCCCACCCACGAGGAAATGTTCACCCTGCTGGTCAAGGACCTGTACTCCTCGTACAAGGACCTGCCGCTGAGCATCTACCAGATCCAGAACAAGTACCGCGACGAGGCACGTCCCCGGGCAGGGCTGCTGCGCGGCCGCGAGTTCATCATGAAGGATTCCTACTCCTTCGACGTCGACGACGCCGGCCTGGACGCCAGCTACGCCGCGCACCGCGGTGCCTACCTGAAGATCTTCGAGCGCCTCGGCCTCGAGGTTATTCCGGTCGCCGCCACCGCCGGCGCCATGGGTGGCTCCAAGAGCGAGGAATTCCTGCACCCCACCGAGATCGGCGAGGACACCTTCGTGCGCTCCGCCGGCGGCTACGCAGCCAACGTCGAGGCCGTCACCACGGTGGTCCCCGCGGACATCGACTTCAGCAACGCCCCGGCCGCCGGGGTCCGGGACACCCCGGATACGCCCACCATCGAGACCCTCGTGGATGCCGCCAACGTCCTGGTGCCCCGCGCCGACGCCGACGGCGGCGCCTGGACTGCCGCTGACACGCTGAAGAACGTCGTCCTCGCCGTCACCCTGCCGACCGGTGAACGCCAGATCGTCGTCATCGGCGTTCCGGGCGACCGCGGCGTCGACCTCAAGCGCGTGGAGGCCAACATCGGGTCCTTCCTGCCGATCGCCGGTGAAATCATCCTCGAGGCCGCCAACGAGGAAGACCTCAAGAAGCAGCCCCTCATCGTCAAGGGCTACCTCGGCCCCGGACTGTCCCTGGACGCGCCCCTGCTGGGCACCGAGGGCGCCGCCAAGCTGCTCTACCTGGTGGACCCGCGCGTCGTCAGCGGCTCCGCCTGGGTCACCGGTGCCAACAAGGCCGGCAAGCATGTCTTCGGCCTGGTCGCCGGACGCGACTTCGGCTGGGACGGCGTCATCGAGTGCACCGAGGTGCGTGCCGGCGACGAAGCCCCCGACGGATCCGGCCCGCTGGTAACCGCCCGCGGCATCGAAATGGGCCACATCTTCCAGCTCGGCCGCAAATACGCCGAAGCCCTGGAACTTAAGGTACTGGACCAGAACGGCAAGCAGGTCGTGGTCACCATGGGTTCCTACGGTGTCGGCGTCACCCGCGCCGTCGCGGCCCTGGCCGAATCCAACCACGACGACAAGGGCCTGATCTGGCCGCGCGCCGTCGCCCCGGCCGATGTCCACGTGGTGGCCGTCGGCCGCGGCGAGGAGATCTTCGCTGCCGCGGAGAAGCTGGCCTTCGACCTGGAAGCCGCCGGCCTCGACGTGATCTACGATGACCGTCCCAAGGTGTCCCCGGGCGTGAAGTTCGGTGACGCCGAACTCGTCGGCGTGCCGACCATCCTCGCTGTCGGCCGCGGGCTCGTGGACGGTGTCGTCGAGATCAAGGACCGCCGCAGCGGCAACGCCGAAAACATTGCCGTTGACAAGGCCGTCGACTTTTGTGTCGACGCCGTCCGCAACAGCTAACCCGCAGACCGTCCAGGCGTGGTTTCCGGACTCGAGTCGATCGAGCTCAGCACCCTCATCCTGATCGTGGTCGCCGGCTTCGCCGCGGGCTGGGTCGATGCCGTCGTCGGCGGCGGGGGACTGATCCAGCTCCCGGCGATGCTGCTGGTGCCCGGCATCAGCCCGGTGCAGGCGCTGGCGACGAACAAGATGGGGTCGATCTTCGGCACCACGACCAGCGCCGTCACCTACTACGGCCGGGTCCGGCCGGATCGGCGGACCGCGCTGCCCATGGCGGTGATTGCCATGGCCGGCAGCTTCGGCGGGGCGGTGCTCGCCGCGAACCTCC
>DATITT010000237.1:0-6975 GCA_035467435.1 Arthrobacter sp.
CACAAGCTGATGGTGGCTCTCGACGTCGACGGTACCCTCGTGAACCACGACGGGCACATGTCCGTTCCCGTCCGCGAAGCCGCCCAGGACGTCGTGGCTGCAGGCCACCACGTCACGATCGCGACCGGCCGCTCACGGAACGCGACCCTGCCGATCCTTGAGCACATCGGCATCGATAGCGGCTATGCCGTGTGCTCCAACGGCGGGGTCACCCTGCGGCTGGATTCCGGCCTGCCGGACGGCTACGAGATCGTGCACAAGGCCACCTTCGACCCGGGCCCCGCGCTCCGGGCACTGCGCAAGCGGCTGCCCTCCGCCAAGTACGCGCTGGAGGATGAGGACGGCAACTTCCTCTCCACCGAGCGCTTCCAGGACATGAGCTTCGGGGTGGAGGCAATCGGCGTCGACTTCCAGACCATGCTGGAAGCCACCGCGGTCCGCGTGGTGGTCTTCAGCGCCGAGAACACACCCGAGGAGTTCGACACCGCCATCCGGCACATCGGCCTGGCCGGCGTGACCTACTCGGTGGGATGGTCGGCGTGGCTGGACATCGCCGCCGCCGGCGTGACCAAGGCCAGCGCCCTGGAGCACCTCCGCGGCCGGCTGGAGATCGAGGCGCACCGCACTGTGGCCGTCGGCGACGGCCGTAACGACATCGAGATGCTGACCTGGGCCGCCCGCGGTGTGGCCATGGGCCAGGCGCCCGAGGAAGTCATCGCCGCCGCGAACGAGGTCACCCACTCCGTGTTCGACGACGGCGCCGCCCACGTGCTGCGCAGCCTGCTGCTCTAGGTTCGGACGACGCAGAAGGGCCGGGCAAAGGCGTGCCCTCAGCGCACCTCGAGGATGAGGCCCAGAAGCCTCGCCGCGGCGGGCCGCGCCGCGTGTTCCTCATTCCATTGCGCCCGCGCCACGGCCTTGCTGACCGCCTGGGTGGTGATCCCGAGTTCCTCGGCCACCGCCTTCTGCTGCCCGCGGACCCCGGGGGTCAGCAGGTCCAGGACCCGCCATTCCGCGGGGCTGCGGTCGTGCACGATGTGCCCCAGCAGCCGCAGCACGGCCTCGGACTCCGCGGCGAGGTCGGCCAGCGGGCCCTCCACGGCCACCGGGACGCGGTCCTTGCCGTTGCGCAGCCGGTCGACGGCCCGGCGGGCGTAGATCAGCCCGTGGCCGGACGCGTCCTTGATCTGGTTCGGCAGGGGCTCGTTGACGGGCCCGACGCCGATGCCGACGTACCAGCGGCCGGTCCGCAGCGCGATCATCGCCGCTTCGACGGCCTGCTGCGGAAAGTCCACAATGCCCTGGACCTCGTCCTCAACCGAACGGTCGAAATCCAGGCGCGCCGGAATGTGCCGCAGGTCCTTGAGGAGCTGCGGCACGCAGTCGCCGTCGCGCCGGCTGTCTGTTTGGTTGATGGTCAGCGTGAACATTCTGGATCCACACTACCCGGTGGTAAGGGGTGGCAAAGGTCTAAGTCCGGCCTCGTCACGGGGCTGACGGGGGCCGGTGGCAGCGCCCAATCGGACGCCCCGGCAGCCGGCGGGAGACCGGAATCGGACACCGCTGGCTCAATGCCCCGGTCAGCCACCCTGGTTCCCGTGGCCATAGAGCCCGGGCAGCTGGTGGTGCTCCACCCCTGCGGCCTGCTTCTCCGCCGCAACCTTGGGATCGGGCACGGGCGCGGCGCCTCCGGCCACCCCGGAACGGCGATCAATGGGGACGAAATTTGCGGAGAAACTGTCCCCGCCTCCGCCGCTGAACGCCACGGCAATCGCCATGACCAGATAAAGGGGTGCAAAGGACCAGCAGACAGCACGCCAGCCGCCCAGCCAGGCGCCCGACGTCGTGCCGTCGCTGATGCGGACGGACTGCATGCCGGCGGCGGCGTCACCGACGCCGCCCAAGGAACCCCAGACCATCCCGTAGGCGAAGAGAACGGCGAACCAGATCGCCGCCAGCGCTGCGGCGAAGAGACCCGTGCTGTCGAGGAAGGCGAAGGACAGCGGGCCGAGTACCAGGTTCTGGACCAGGGAATTCAGCACCGCCATCAGGACCCCGGCCGCCACCATGACCACCAGCGCATCCAAGCTGCGGCCCCAGAACTGAGCCCATCCGGGCTTTGGCACATAGAAGGCGCCGGACGCCGTGTGACGGCGGACAGGGAGCCCGTTGACGGGGTCGATCAGTCCGGTGGGGGAAGGCTTCTGCCTATTCATCGATGACTTTCGTGAGGCGGGAACGATGCGTGCCTGGACCTCGAATACCGACTCGGAGTCCACCGGGCCGGGCTGTCCGCCGCTTTGCCCATAACACCGGCAGGCGTCCTGAGCCGGGCAATGTCTGCCCGGCAAAGTCCGGCCGTCCGGAATCCCCCATAATGAATTGGCGGTCGCGTTTCCACGCCAGCCCAGGGGGGTCCGCCCGACTTCCACGATGGGGACGCGTGCCCATGCCGGGGTGGACCAGGCTGGTAGCCTCAACTGCTCAGGGATGTTGCGATGGAAGCTGCGCACCGGCGGAGGCCCGACTGAGATGAGGACTGCAGTGAGACGTGACGCGAATGATGCCCGGCCCGGCGAGACCGAACTGGAGCTTGTGGACCGCTGGTGGCGGGCCGCCAACTACCTGTCCGTGGGGCAGATCTATCTTCGTTCGAACCCGTTGCTGCGGGAACCCCTGAGCTCCGGCCATACCAAGTCCAGGCTGCTGGGCCACTGGGGCACCACGCCCGGCCTGAACTTCGTCTACGCCCACCTGAACCGGGTCATCCGCCGGGACAGCCAGAGCATGCTGTTTATTGCCGGGCCCGGCCACGGCGGGCCCGCCGTGGTGGCGAACGCCTGGCTCGAGGGCACCTACTCCGAGATCTACAGCAACGTCGGCGACGACGAGCAGGGCATGGCGGAACTCTTCCGGCAGTTCTCCTACCCGGGCGGAATCCCCAGCCACGCCGCCCCGGAAACCCCGGGCTCCATCAGCGAGGGGGGAGAGCTCGGCTATTCCCTGGCGCACGCCTACGGCTCCGTCTTCGACAATCCGGACCTGGTCACCGCCGTCGTGATCGGCGACGGCGAGGCCGAAACCGGGCCGCTGGCGGCGAGCTGGCACTCCCACAACTTCCTGGACCCGGTCCATGACGGCGCGGTGCTGCCCATCCTGCACCTGAACGGCTACAAGATCGCCAATCCCACCATCCTGGCCCGCATGCCCGAAGCCCAGCTGGAGCAGCTGCTCCGCGGCTACGGGCACGAGCCGCACTTTGTGACCGTGGGCCATCCGGACGACACGGCGGCCGCGCACCGGGACTTCGCCGCCGTCCTGGACGACTGCCTCACGGAGATCCGGGCGATCCAGTCCACCCGCAGGAGCGAAACTGCAGGCGGCGGTGCGGCAGCCGACGACGCCCCGGCCGCACGCTGGCCCATGATCGTGCTGCGGTCGCCGAAGGGCTGGACCGGGCCCAGGATAGTCGACGGACTGCAGGTGGAAGGAACGTGGCGGAGCCATCAGGTGCCGGTGTCCGAAGTGCGCACCAACCCGGAGCATCTGGCACAGCTGGGGGAGTGGCTCGAATCGTACCGGCCCGGCGAGCTCTTCGACGATGCCGGGCGCCTGCGGCCGGACGTCGCGGCAAATGCCCCCGGGGGCGCACTCCGGATGAGCGCCACCCCGTACGCGAACGGCGGCGTGCTGCTGCGCGACCTGAAGCTGCCGAACTACGCGGACCATGCCGTCCCGGTCGCGCAACCGGGCGTCGAGCGGGTCAGCGCGATGATCACACTGGGATCCTGGCTCCGCGACGTGATCAGCCAGAACCCGGAGACGTTCCGGCTGTTCGGCCCGGACGAGACGGCATCCAACCGCCTGCAGGACGTCTACGAGGTCACGGACAAGGTGTGGCAGTACCGGATCGAGGAACTCGACGAACATCTTGCCCGCGCCGGACGCGTCATGGAGGTCCTCAGCGAACACCTCTGCCAGGGCTGGCTGGAGGGGTACCTGCTGACCGGCCGGCACGGCGTGTTCAGCTGCTATGAGGCGTTCATCCACATCGTCGATTCCATGTTCAACCAGCACGCCAAGTGGTTGAAAGTGCACCGTGAACTGGCCTGGCGGCGGCCGGTCGCGTCGCTGAACTACCTGCTGTCCTCGCATGTCTGGCAGCAGGACCACAACGGCTTCTCACACCAGGATCCCGGCTTCATCGACCACGCCGTGAACAAAAAAGCCGAGGTCATCCGCGTCTACCTGCCCCCGGACGCGAACACGCTGCTCTCCGTGATGGAGCATTGCCTCGATTCACGGGACTACGTCAACATCGTGGTCAGCGGCAAGCAGCCCTCGCCGACCTGGCTGGGCCCCGCCGAGGCCGCGCACCATTGCCAGCGCGGCCTGGGAATCTGGGAGTTCGCCGGATCCGAAGTCCCCGGCGAGGAACCCGACGTCGTGCTCGCCTGTGCCGGGGATGTGCCCACAGTCGAGACGGTCGCCGCGGCGGAACTGCTGAAGGCCGGTGCCCCCGGGCTGAAAATTCGGGTGGTCAACGTGGTGGACCTGATGCGGCTCCAGGACGCCAGCGAACACCCGCACGGCCTGACGTCCCGGGACTTCGACGGGATCTTCACGGCGGACAAGCCCATCATTTTCGCCTACCACGGCTATCCGTCCCTGATCCACCAGCTGGCGTACCGGCGGACCAACCAGGAGGGGCTGCACGTCCGCGGCTACAAAGAGGAGGGCACCACCACGACGGCCTTCGACATGGCCATGCTCAACGGGATTGACCGCTTCCAGCTCGCCATCGACGCGATCGACCGGGTGCCGGGGCTGGCCGAGAGGCACTCGCTGCTGCGGCAGGCCCTGCAGGACAGCCGGATCCGGGCGCACAACCATACCCGGGACCACGGCGAGGACTCGAAGGAAATCAGCGGCTGGACCCTCGGCCCGGAGTAGCCCCGCCACCAGCAGCAGTCCCGCTACGGCTGGGTGCCGGTGAGCCCGTCCAGCCCGCCGGTGGGCAGGTGGATCCAGCCTTCGGTCCGGGCAGCCCTGGCGTGGCCGGCATCGGGGCGGACTGTTCCGCCGAGGGCCACGGCCCGCGCGGTCAGGGAGGCGATGAGCGCGTCGAACATGTCATCGGAGCCCGCCAGCCGGTCCTCGTGTCCGGACAGGTCCAGCCAGGGTGCTGCCTGCTGCAGCCCGTCAAGAAGCACGGCAAGCCGTTCCGTTTCCGCGCCGCCGCGTCCCTTGTAGCCCCGGGCCGGCAGGCCCCAGGCTTTCAGCGACGCCGCCGGGTAGACCTCGGCGAGCCGGCCGCTGCCGTCCCGGGCCTGCGGGCCGTGGTCCCGCGAGATTTTGGCCTGGAGAACGGCGCAGCGCATCGCCGGGTGGGCCAGCCGGTCGGCGGAGACGCTGAGCGGGATCAGCCCGGTGCGGGCGGTGACAAAACGATCGGTGTCCCGGTAGGCCAGCAGCCGGCGTCCTTCAATCCCGTCATAGTCCAGCACCGGGTGAGGCTCGAAGGCCAGATGCCCCGCCAGAAAGGGCAGGAAGGCATCCGGCCAGCCCACGGGGCAGTCGATCCCGGTCATGTCACCGGAGCCGAAGAGCCGCACAATCTCCTCGTCGCCGACGTCGAGGGCCAGGTGCGCCAGGCGGGCTGAACCTTTGTCCCATTCGAGAACGGCGGCTGCGGTCTTCCGGGTGGCTGCGGCGAGGTCGACGCCGATGGTCCTCACCGCGGTCCGCCCGGGACGGCAACCAGAGGCCTGCGGTTCATCCGGCGCGGACCGAGCGGTACTGAAGGGCGCCGGGCAGTCCGCCCCGGCTGTCCAGGCCCTCTCCGGCGGCGAAGCGCGCCCACACGGCGCGGAGGGCCCGGCCCTGGGCGTTGATTTCCTCCCAGCTGGCGCCCTCAAGCAGCCCGGCGCCTTCCCAGGTCTGTTTGTCGCCGAACAGCAGCGGCAGGTCTACGGTGTGCGCTGCCCCGTAGAAGTTGCCCGGCGCTGCCCAGGAGAGCACGTAGCTGTAGGCCGTGCCGCCGGCCTGGGCGTGCCGCCGGGCGAATTTCCTGGCGGCCCGGCCATACACCGCCTCGGTTACGGCCCAGTTGATGGCTTTGACGACGGCGGTCCCGAGCACCGGGACCCTGGCCAGGCGGCCGACGACGGGGTTGCGCGGCAGGAACAGCCGGGCTTCCTCGGAGGTGTGTCCGATCAGGACCTCGATCCCGGGGGCGGTCGCGTTCCAGGCGTTCTCAATGCCGGATTCCGGCGGCAAGGGGGAGTGCCCGTACTGGGTGCCGAACGGCATGGCCGCGATCAGCCCGAACTTCCGGGCCACCTGCGACACCTGCTCTTCGATCTCCACCACGTCCATCGCCGGGGTGTCTTCGGTGACGTGCTCCGCCGCGATGCCCATCGCGGTGCTCATCTTTTGCCGGCCGCGGGTAATGCCCAGGGGCGCGCTTTGAATGATGGCGCGCTGGAAGAGGGTGGGGGCCTCCGGCGTCGCCATGAGGTGGGCGACGGCGTCGCCTCCGGCGGACTGCCCGAAAGCCGTGACCCGTCCAGGGTCGCCGCCGAAAGCGCTGATGTTGCGCTGGACCCAGCGGAACGCCTCGAGCTGGTCCAGCAGGCCGAGGTTCGCGGGCCGGCCCGTGCCGGTCGCGAGGTAGCCGAACAGGCCCAGACGGTAGGTCACGGACACGACGATGACCCGGTTTTCGGCGACGAGGGCCTTGGAGTCGAAGATGGCCAGATCGCCGGAGCCGGACGTGTAGGAGCCGCCGTGGAGCCACACCATGACGGGGACCCGGTCGTTCGCGGTGAGGCCGGCCGGCATGGTGATGGAGAGCCGCTGGCAGTCCTCGCTGCCGGGGAGCTCCCCGTAGCGGGTGCCGAGGATGTCGTCCAGGAACGGCACCGGGGCCTGCGGGCATGCCGGGGACAGGGAGGTGGCCGCGAGGCTTCCGGT
>DATITT010000238.1:0-3818 GCA_035467435.1 Arthrobacter sp.
TGATCGCTGTTGACGTCTTCAACCGCCACGGCTACGACGCCACGTCCATGGGCATCCTCGCCGAAAACCTGGGCATCTCAAAGTCCGCCATCTACCACCACGTGCCGTCCAAGGGCGACCTCCTGAAGCTCGCCCTGGACCACGCGCTCGGCGGCCTTGAGGCCATCCTTGAGCAGCCGCAGGCCCAGACCGGCTCCGCCGAGGCGCGGCTGGAGTTCGTCCTCCGCGAGACCATCTCGGTGCTGGTGGAGCGCCTTCCCTTCGTCACCCTGCTGCTGCGCCTGAGGGGCAACACCGAGATCGAACGCGACGCGATGGAACGCCGACGAACCTTCCACCACAAGGTGGCCGCCCTGATTTCCGCCGCCCGCGACGAGGGGTCACTCCGGCAGGACATCGACCCCCGCACCGTCACCCGGCTGCTCTTCGGCACCATCAACTCCATCGTCGAGTGGTACAAACCCGGCGGCTCCCTCTCCCCCGAGAAACTGGCCGACGACGTCATCACCATGGCCTTCCACGGCCTCCACGTCCCGCAGTAGTCCGCGCCCGCGGTCCCGCGGCCTCCCGAAGTCCCCGGGTTCCATTGACGGCGCCGGGCGCCGGGGCCACGCTGTGAGGATGGCCACCAGACTCTCCAGGGTGCTCATGGACACCGTCCCCCAGCTGCGGTACGAACCCACTGCCAAGAGGATCCGGGCGAGCCTCCACGGGACCGCCGTCGTCGATACCCTGCAGGCCTGCCTGGTCTGGGAACCGCGGCGGATCACCCCCATCTTCGCCGTGCCGGAGCAGGAACTGCTGGCCGGGCTCGCGACTCCGGCCCTGCCCGCGGCTTCGGTCCCGGAGCATCCCTTCGCCCTTCGGCAAGGCGCGGCCCCGACATCGCTGGACCCCTCAACGGCGTTCGGCAATCACACCAACGCCGGCGAGGAATTCGACGTCGTGACGGCAGCCGGGACCCTTTCCCGGGCCGCCTTCCGGCCCGAGGACCCCGACCTGGCCGGCTACATTGTGCTCGATTTCGCCGCCTTCGAGTGGCGCGAGGACGACGAGGAGATCATCGGCCACCCGCGGGATCCGTTCCACCGCGTGGATATCCGCGCGTCGTCCCTGTCAGTGGAGGTGGCGCTCGACGGCGTGACACTGGCCGGAACGAACGGCGCGCAACTGCTCTACGAGACGATGCTCCCGGTGCGCTACTACATCCCGCCCGCGGACGTGCGGCTGGACCTGCTGGTGGAGAGCCCGAAGCGGACAGTCTGCCCGTACAAGGGCCGGGCCAGCTACTGGAGTTACCCGGACTCCGGCCAGGGCAGGAACATCGCGTGGCGCTATGACCGGCGGTTCATCGACGCCGCCCAGATCCACGGGCTCGTCAGCTTCTTCAACGAGCGGGTGGACCTGACCGTCGACGGCGTGCGCCAGCGCCGCCCCGTGACGCCCTGGTCCCGCCCGGACGGTCCCGGGGCACTTTGACGCCCCAGAAGCACGGAACAGCGCCCCGGCAGAAGCCGGGGCGCTGTTCCTTTCGGTGCAACTGCCGGTTAGAGCTGGTAATCAGCCGGCGTGGTGATGTTCTCGTGGACGCAGAGGATGTTGTGCTCGGTGTCCATGAACCAGGCGCACTTCTCGGAATCTGTTGTACAAATGTGGTTCTCGGTCTTGAGATCCGGCAGGTCGTAGTCCTGGAACTGGACGCCCTTGGACTCCAGCTCCTGGACGGTCTGTTCGATCCCGGAGACTTCGAAACTCAGGGTGGTGTGCTCGGAATGCTTTCCGTCCCTGACGGGCATCAACTGCAGCATGGGGCCGCCGTCGCTGCCGAATAGTTCGCTTCCGTCGTCTGCCACGCCACGGTGCGGGAGACCCAGAGCCTCTGCATAGAAGCGGTGGGCGCGCTCGACATCGTCGACCGGCAGGACTGTTGTGGCTTTGTTCAAAACTAGGGTCATTTCGCCACCTCCTACGTAGAAAATTTTACGCCGGAGCGGGGCGGAAAGAGCCTGCCAATCCAAACCAGCGACGCTCCCTTCCGGCAGTCCAACGGCCAACGCCCCCTCACGGAATGAGGGGGCGTTGGCTCCGCCAGACGTGGGGGGGTCGTCCGGGGGCTATTTCTCCACGAGGGTGAGGACGTCGTAGGTGGCCACGATTTCGTCGTTCTGGTTGGTCAGGACGGCGTCCCAGGCCACTTCGCCGTACTCGTCGGTCTCGCGCGGAGTGATCTTCTTGGCGGTCAGCGTGACCCGGATGGAATCGCCTGCGGCCACCGGAGTGACGAAGCGCAGGCTCTCCAGGCCGTAGTTCGCCAGCACGGGACCCGGAGCGGGCTCCACGAACAGCCCGGCGCCCCAGGCCAGCAGCAGGTAGCCGTGTGCCACGATGCCCGGGAAGAACGGGTTGGCCTCGGCGGCCTCCTGGTTGGTGTGGGCGTAGAAGGTGTCGCCGGTGGAGTTGGCGAACTTCGTGATCTCGTCCAGGGTCACTTCGCGCAGCCCGGAGCGGATCGCGTCCCCGATGTGCAGGGTGCTCAGGTGCTTCCGGAACGGGTGCTGGCCCTCCGTCTCGAGCGTGAAGTTGCGGTCGGCCCCGGTGTGCCAGACGCCGGTGACCGCGGTCAGCATGTTCGGTGAGCCCTGGATGGCGGTGCGCTGCATGTGGTGCAGCACGGAGCGGATGCCGCCGAGCTCCTCGCCGCCGCCGGCGCGGCCCGGGCCGCCGTGGACCAGGTGCGGGACCGGGGAGCCGTGGCCGGTGGAGCTGCGGGCGTCCTCGCGGTTGAGCATGTGCACGCGGCCGTGGTGGGCGGCGATGCCGGTGACGAGTTCGCGGGCGACGTCGGGGTCGTTGGTGCAGACCGAGGCGACGAGCGAGCCGCCACCGCGGGCGGCGAGGCGGACGGCGTCGGCCAGGTCCGTGTAGCCGATCACCGAGGAGACCGGGCCGAAGGCTTCCAGCGAGTGGACCTCGTCGGCTTCCGGATCGGCCCAGCTCAGCAGCACGGGGGACATAAAGGCGCCGTCGTCGACGACGCCGACCGTGCCGTCCGCGCTGGTGACCTTCGGCGAATCAAGCGTGCCGTAGGCGAGTTCGCCGCCGGCGTCGAGCATGGACTGGACGGCGGCGCGCACATCGGCGAGCTGCTCCCGGGATGCCAGGGCGCCCATGTTGACGCCCTCGGCGCGCGGGTCACCGAGGACGATGCGCTGCTGGATCCGCTCCCCCACGGCGGTGATGACGTCCTGCACCAGCTCCTGCGGCACAATGGCCCGGCGGATCGAGGTGCACTTCTGGCCGGCCTTGGCGGTCATCTCGGTGACGAGGGACTTGATGAAGGCGTCGAATTCCGGGGTGCCCTTGACGGCGTCCGGGCCCAGGATCGAGGCGTTCAGGGAGTCGGTTTCCGAGGTGAAGCGGACCCCGCCCTTGACCACGTTGTCGTGGGACTTGAGCGTGTTGGCGGTGGTGGCGGAGCCGGTGAAGGCCACGATGTCGCGGTAGTCGAGGTGGTCCAGGATGGTGCGGACCGAGCCGGAAATCAGCTGCAGCGAGCCCTTGGGCAGGATGCCGGATTCGATGATCGCCTTGACCACGGCGGCGGTGACGTAGCCGGTGGGGGTGGCGGGCTTGACGATGGTGGGCACACCGGCGATGAACGCGGGGGCGAGCTTCTCGAGCATGCCCCACACCGGGAAGTTGAAGGCGTTGATCTGCACGGCGACGCCGGGGATGCGGGTGTAGATGTGCTCGCCGGCGAAGGAACCGTCCTTGGACAGCACCTCCATGGGCCCGTCCACGATCACCTGGGCGTTGGG
>DATITT010000239.1:0-1599 GCA_035467435.1 Arthrobacter sp.
GCGCGGAGCGCATTTTTCGGCACGTCACCGACGGAATCCGGCTCGCGGCTGAATATCGCCTGCCGAAAATGGTCGTCGACCTGATCCCCCAACACCATGGGACCTTGCTCCTCGAATATTTCTACGCCAAGGCCGTAAAAGGCGAATCCAAGACGGAGGTCCGCAAGCGGGACTTCCGCTATCCGGGGCCCAAACCCCAGAGCCTTGAAGCCGCCATTCTGATGGTCGCCGATGCGGTGGAGGCCGCATCCCGCACCCTGGAACAGCCGAACCGCCACGCCTTCGACCGGCTGGTCCGGTTGATCATCGTCAAGCGCATCGCGGACGGCCAGTTCAGCGAATGCGACCTGGACACCATCCAGATCGAGAAAATCACCGACGCCTTGGTGGACGGCCTCGAGGCCATGTTTCACGGCCGCATCCGCTACCCCTGGCAGCAGGCGGAGAAGCGGTAGAAGTCGGATTAATCCTTGCACTGCGCCGCGATGCTTGTTAAAAAACCAGATTTCGCGGGGCGGCGCGCGTGTGCCGTTTTGGACGGCGCCGGTCAGCGGTCGACGCGGCCCTTCGAACACATCTGGGAGGCGCATTTATGGCTTTGACTCTGATGGAAGGCAACGAGGCCATCGCCCGGGGGGCGGTGGCGGCCGGCTGCCGGTTCTTCGCCGGTTACCCGATCACTCCGGCCACCACCATCTTGAACCACATGCTGGCCATGCTGCCGCCGCTCGGCGGGGTGTGCATCCAGGGCGAGGATGAGATCGCCTCGATCGGCCTGTGCCTGGGGGCCTCCATGGCGGGCATGAAGGTCCTGACGGCCACCTCCGGCCCCGGCATCAGCCTGTACAGTGAGCAGATCTCCTTTGCGATCGGCAGCGAGATCCCCATCGTCATCGTCGACATCCAGCGGCTGGGGCCCTCCACCGGTTCGGCCACCCGGGGCGCGGACGGGGACGTCAACTTCCTGCGCTGGGGCAGCAGCGGGGGCCTGCCCGTGATCGTGCTGGCGCCCGCGGACGTGGCGGACTGCTACACCCTCACCGTGCACGCCTTCAACCTGGCCGAACAATACCGCTGCCCGGTTTTTGTCGCCTCCAACAAGGAGATCGCCATGACCCGCGAGACGGTCGAGGTGGAGCATCTGAACACTCCGCCGATCGTCGAGCGCACGCCGGCCGCCATTCGCCCCCATCTTCCGTTTCAGACCGCAGCCGGCGAGCAGGTGCCGGGCTTCCTGCCGATCGGCGGTCAGACCCTCGTGCGCCAGACCTCGTCGACCCACGGCCCGGACGGCTTCATCACCACGGACCCGGCCGAGATCACCCGCATGCTCGAGCGGATGAAACAGAAGGTGGAAGGCGCGGTCGCGCGGTTTTCCTTCGTGGAACACGTGCCGGCCGAAGGCGCCGACACCCTGATCATCGCCTACGGCGTCACCGCCCGGGCCGCCGCGGCCGCAGCCCACCTGCTGGCCCGCCAGGGCCGGCCCGTGTCGCTGCTCGTGCTCAAGACCCTCTGGCCGGTGCCGGAGGCCGCCATCCGGCGCGCGGCCGGAGCGGTAAAACGGGTCGTGGTGGTGGAGATGAACCTGGGCCAGTA
>DATITT010000240.1:0-7551 GCA_035467435.1 Arthrobacter sp.
ACGTTGGGCAGGATGCGGGCGAGCCGCTTGCGTTCGGCGTCGAGCAGCGGCTTGACCCGGTGGCTGGGGCCCTCGCTGACCAGGACGACGCCGGGACGGCCGATGGCGCGGAAAACGGCGTCCTGGGTGCGGGGGTTAACCGCAACGGGCTGCTGCTCGACGATCCAGCCGCGCTTGAGCGTGCCCAGCGCGGCGCCCGAGGCGCCGGGCTGGTTTTCAATCCGGGCGAAGGCGGCGCGCTCGGCGCGGCGGGACAGGATCAGGGTTGCGGCGAGAAGGCCCAGCGGGAGCCCGATGATCAGGCCCGTGATCCAGTTATCCAGCAGGAATCCGATGCCGAAGCTGACAGCCACGACGCCGAGGAACGCCAGCAGCATGAGCCACGGGACCATCGGATCGTGCTTGCGGGTCATCTGGAAGACTTCCCGGATCTGCTTCAGACGGCTCGGCTTCTTGACCTTGGCCACCTTGGGCTTTCGGGAAAAGAGACCGCGCTTCGGAGCTTCAGAAGCCGGAGTGGAGTTGCTGGAATCAGGGGAATTCGCCATAGTGCCTTAATTCTACGTGATGGACCGCGAAGGGCCGGACTCCGGATTCCTCCGGTGCCGGCCCTTCGCCGCAATCGTTACAACTGGATTCAGGAGCGGGCCGCGATCAGCGAACTGGCTTCCTGGCGGGTGGTGCCCGAGCTTTCGATGTGGGCGAGCTGGGCCGGGATTTCCCAGCCCTTCTTGCGCATCGCGGTGGCCCAGAGCCGGCCCGCACGGTAGGAGGAACGCACCAGCGGACCGCTCATGACGCCCAGGAAACCGATCTCGTCGGCTTCCTGCTGCAGGTCCACGAATTCCTGGGGCTTGACCCAGCGGTCAACCGGCAGGTGCCGCTCGCTCGGGCGAAGGTACTGGGTGATGGTGATCAGGTCACAGCCGGCGTCGTGCAGGTCCCGGAGCGCCTCGGAGATTTCCTCGCGGGTCTCGCCCATGCCCAGGATCAGGTTGGACTTCGTGACCATACCGAGGTTGCGGCCCTGCGTGATGACATCCAGCGACCGCTCGTAGCGGAAGGCCGGACGGATGCGCTTAAAAATCCGCGGGACGGTCTCGACGTTGTGGGCGAACACCTCGGGCTTGGAGTCGCAGATCGCTTCGATGTGCTCCGGCCTGCCGGAGAAATCGGGAATCAGGAGCTCGACGCCGGTGCCCGGGTTGAGTTCGTGGATCTTGCGGACCGTTTCGGCGTAGAGCCAGACGCCCTCATCGGCGAGGTCGTCGCGGGCCACACCGGTGACGGTGGCGTAACGGAGCTGCATCGCCTGGACCGAGCGGGCCACCTTGGTGGGTTCGAAAACGTCCACGGGGGAGGGCTTGCCGGTGTCGATCTGGCAGAAATCGCAGCGCCGGGTGCATTCGGAGCCGCCGATCAGGAAGGTGGCTTCCTTGTCTTCCCAGCACTCGAAAATATTGGGGCAGCCGGCCTCTTCACACACGGTGTGGAGGCCTTCTTTCTTGACGAGGTTCTTGAGCTGCACGTACTCGGGACCCATCTGGACCTTGGCCTTGATCCATTCCGGCTTGCGTTCGACCGGGGTGGCCGCATTGCGCTGCTCGATACGCAGCATTTTCCGGCCTTCTGGTGCCAGGGTCACAGTAAAGCTCCTTCATGGGTTGCAACTAGCGCTTCTTCATTGTTGCGCAGTTCTTCGATGATGCGCGACACGAGATCGGCGGGCGTGACGTCCCGGCCGGTTTCCTGCGCGATGGTGGTGACGCCTGCGTCGGTAATCCCGCAGGCGATGATCTGGTTGTACGGTGCGAGGTCGTTGTTGCAGTTGATCGCGAAGCCGTGCATGGTGACGCCCTCGTGCACGCGGATGCCGATCGCGGCAATCTTTCGCGCGGGGCCTTTCTCGTCCTGGTCGATCCAGACGCCGGCACGCCCCTTGATCCGGACCGCCTCGATGCCGTAGTCGGCGAGGACGGCGATGATGGCGGCTTCAAGCCGCTCCACGTAGTCGCGGATCCCCGCCGGGTTCCTGAGCTTGATGATGGGATAGCCGACCAGCTGTCCCGGGCCGTGCCAGGTGAGCTTGCCGCCGCGGTCCACCGGGACCACGGGCGTGCCGTCAAAAGGGCGTTCATGGTCTTCGGTGCGTTTGCCCGCCGTGTAGACGGCGGCGTGCTCCAGCAGCAGGACCGTGCTGGGGGCGGTGCCGGCGAGGACCCTCTTATGGAGTTCGCGCTGGATGTCCCAGCCGCGTGTGTAATCGACAAATACCGGGTCGAGACCCAGCTGGGAGAACTCAAGAGTCATGGCATCAAGCTTAGACCCCGGCTGTCGCAGTGGCCGATTCTGTGGGCAAGCTCTCACCCCTGTGG
This sequence comes from Arthrobacter sp., assembly GCA_035467435.1. Taxonomy (GTDB): domain Bacteria; phylum Actinomycetota; class Actinomycetes; order Actinomycetales; family Micrococcaceae; genus Arthrobacter. The sequence continues at coordinate 2,376 of DATITT010000240.1, forward strand.
ATAACTCCTGCGGGATTCGGCGGGATCCGCTATTCCTTGGTTATGGATGATTACGCACCCTCCGGCACCGCGGCGCCCGAGGTTCCCGGATACGACGTCGGCCGTTGCCTGGGGCGCGGCGGCGGCGCCACCGTCTGGCTGGTGACCGAACAGTCCACCGGCCGCGAGTACGCGCTGAAGTGCTTCTTCGCCAGCGGCGGCACGGACCCCGGTGAGGCGGAGGAAGGGATCCGGCGCGAGGTGCGGATACTGTCCGCACTCGACCATGACCATCTGGTGCGGGCCCATTCGTTACTGCGCCTGCCCGGGGGTCACTGGCCCGGTCCGACCGGCACCGGCACCGGTGGCAGCGAAGGTGACAGTGATCTGCCGGTGGCCGGGAGCCTCGGGCTGGTTATGGATTACGCCGAGGGCGGCTCGCTGGGGCAGCTCGTGGCCGGCCGGGGGAGCCTGGGACCGGGGGAGACCGTGACAATCCTGACTCCGATCGGCCAGGCCCTGGCGTACCTGCACGGTCACGGGTTCATCCACGGAGACGTCTCGCCCGGCAATGTGCTGTTCACCGCGCACGGCAAACCGCTGCTGGCCGATCTGGGCGTCGCCCGCATGGTGGCTGACGCCCAGACGGTGCCCGACGCCGGAACCGAGGGTTTCCGCGACCCGGCACCGGTGGACGCCGTCCGGGCCGGGCTGCAACCGGAACGCGATGTGTATTCGCTCGCGGCCCTGGGCTGGTACTGCCTGACCGGCCGCGCGCCGGAGCCGGGCGCGCAGCGGCCGCCGCTTCCGCTGCTGGTTCCCGGGGTGCCGCCCGCGCTGGCAGCAGCGCTCGAATCCGGACTTCATGAGGACCGCAGGCTCCGGCCCTCAGCCGCCGAGCTTGCCTCCGCCGTTCACCGCAGCGCCGGGGCCGTGCCGGTGGACCTCTCGGTCTCGGTCCACCCCACTGTCATTCCGCAGCTGCTGACCCGGCGCGCCTTGCCCGGTACGGCACGGGAGCGTCGGGTCGAACAACTCCGGACTCTGCCGGGCCGCCTCCGCAAGCCGCGCGCGGACGCCCCGCTTCCAGCCCCCGCGCCGACTGGTGCCGGGATTCCAGCCTCCGCGTCCACTGCTGCCGGGACTCCAGCCGCAGCGCGCACTGGTGCCGGGATTCCAGCCTCCGGCCGTCCGGGCACTGGGCGCGGGGCCGACGGCCTTGGCGCGCGCCACTCTTCCCGCCGGGGCACCACCGGCCGGCGCTTCTTCCGCCCCGGCACTTTCCGGCCTTCCACCGCCCGCCCGTCACGGCAGGGCCGCCGCGGCCTCCGGGCGTTGGCCGCGGGCCTTGCCCTGATGGCTGTCCTTGCCGCCGTGTGGGGGTTCGCCCGGTGCGGGCTGCCGTTGCCGTTGCCGGGATTCGCCGTCAACGACGCCGGGTCCGTCAGGGAGTCTGCACCGGCGGCCCCGGCACCGGCGGCGCCGGCACCCGATGCCGCGGCGGCCCTTCCGCCCGGGGTGCGGGCACAGCTCGCATCGCCGGACCCCGGCGAAGCCGTCCGCGGGCTGGCCCGGCTACGCTCCCTGGCGTTCAGCACCGGGGACTTCCGGCTGCTGGACCAGGTCAACGTGCCGGCGTCGGCGGTGGCCGCGGCGGACGGACAGATCAGCGCCAGGCTCAAGGAATCCGGCCGGGTGCTGGCGGGATTCACTACCCTTCTGACACACGTGGCACGTGAGGAGGCGGGGACGGGGGACGGCGGCCGATCCCTGGCCGTCGTGGCTGTCACCGCAAACACATCCGCCTACCAGGAACGCGACGCCAGCGGGGCGGTCGTGGCGGACGCCGCGGCCGCACCGGAGCAGCAGCTGCGGCTCGTCCTGGCGACGGTCGAGGGGCGCTGGCGGATCCAGGACATCCTTCCAGCCGCCGCCGACGTGCAGGCCCCGCCGCGGTAGGCCCGCCGGCCCCGGCGCTGCTGGCGGTTCGTCCCCGCCGGCGGAGCCCCCGCCGACCCTGCTGGCGGTTAATCCCCGCCGACCGCCGAGGCGGAGACCGGCCGCCGGTGTCTCAGGACTTCGGGCCGCGTTCCGCCACCCAGGCGGCGGCCTCGGCGAGAGAGGGGTGCTGCCACTGGAAACCGGCCCCGCTCAGCACGGCCGGTTCCATCCGCTGGCTGGAGAGCAGCAGCTCCTCGGCAAGCTGGCCCATCACCAGGCGCAGCACCGGGGCGGGGACACGAAGCACCGCCGGCCGGTGCAGGGCCCCGGCCAGCGCCGCGATCAGCGAGTTCACGTCCGCGCTCTCCGGGGCGCAAAGGTTCACTGGCCCGGACAGGCGACTGTTGAGCAGAAAACCAAAGGCACCGGCAACATCAGGGAGCGTGACCCACGGCCAGTACTGCCGGCCATTGCCCAGGGGTCCGCCCACGCCCAGACGCAGCAGCGGCATGAGCCGTCCCAGGGCGCCGCCGGAACGGCTCAGCACCACACCGGTGCGCGGTGTGACCACCCGGACGCCGGCCGGAGCCTCGTTCGCGGCCGCTTCCCACTCGACGCAGATCCGGGCGAGCACGCCGCTGCCGGCGGGGGCGTTCTCCCGGAGCACAGCTGCGCCGGCGTTGCCGTAGTAGCCGGACGCGGACTGGCTCAGGAAGACCGCCGGTGGAGTGTCCAGCCGCCCCATCGCTGCCGTCAGGGTCGTCGTCGCCCCGAGCCGGGAGCTGCGGAGTTCGTTGATCCGGGACCGGGTCCAGGGCAGGTCGCCGATGCCGGCGCCGGAGAGATTGATGACGGCGTCGGCCCCCTTCAGCGCGGTGTCGTCGATGCTGCCCTCCGCAGGGTTCCACTGGAACTCGGACGGCGTGGCAGGTGCCCGCCTGACGAGGGTGCCGACGTCGTGCCCGGCGCTGCGCAGGGTGCTGGAAATGGCGGTTCCGATCGGCCCTGAGGCTCCGGCAACAATGATTCGCATAATCCATCTCACCACGCCCGGCACGGCAGGGATACCTCCCGGGCGGAAGGCCCGTCGTGACTATGATCTAACGATGACTTCTTCGAGTTACCTCCGCTTCCCGCATCTGCACGGCGATCTGGTCACGTTCGTGGCCGAGGACGACGTCTGGATTGCGCCCCTCGACGGGGGCCGCGCCTGGCGCGTTTCCTCGCTGCAGCTGCCCGCCCGCAACCCCCGCTTCACGCCGGACGGCAAGCGCCTGGTGTGGACGGTCGTTCAGGGTACGGCCCCGGAAGTTGTCACCGCGGACGTCGACGGCGGCGGCTACCGGCAGTTGAGCTACTTCGGCCACGCCACCACGAAAGTTAAGGGCTTCACCCCCGACGGCGAGGTGCTGGTCACGAGCGCCTTCCGGCAGGCTGACAGCCGCCACACCCATGCCTACAGCTTGCCCGTCACCGGCGGCTGGGCCACTGAGCTCCCGTTGGGCCCGGTGGAGTCTGTTGCCTTCGGTCCGGTGGTCGGCGACGAACGCCCCGTGGTCCTCGCCAGCGTGCTCTCCCGTGAACCCGCGTGGTGGAAGCGCTACCGGGGTGGCGCCGCCGGCAAGCTCTGGATCGACGCCGACGGAAACGGCGAATTCGAACGCCTCGCCGCCGAACTGGACGGCAACCTGACCGACCCGATGTGGGTCGACGGCCGGATCGCCTTCCTCTCCGACCACGAGGGCTACGGCAACCTCTACTCCGTGCTGCCCAACGGCTCCGGACTGCGCCGCCACACGGACCACGAGGACTTCTACGTCCGGCACGCCGCCACCGACGGCACGCGCGTCATCTTCGAATCCGCCGGTGAGCTGTGGCTGCTGCCGGACCTCGGCTCGGACGCCATTCGACTTGAGATTTCCCTGGGCTCCGCGTCCCAGGCCCGCCGCGGCGCGCCGCTGAAGCCGTCACGGCACCTCGGCGACGTGGTTCCGGACCGCACCGGCGGCTCCAGCGCCGTGGAGGCCCACGGCACCCTGCACTGGCTGCGGCACAAGGATGGCCCTTCGCGCGTCCTGGAAGCGACCCCCGGCGTCAGGGCCCGCCTGCCCCGCCCGTTTGGCGCGGGGCGGATCGCCTATGTTGCCGACCATGACGGCGTCGAGGCCCTGTACCTGAAGGCGATCGCCGCGCCCCTGGACTCCGGATCGCTGGACGCCGGAAACACCGGCTCCGGAGACCCCGCAGCCGGGTACGGGGCCGGTGCGCAGCCGGCTGCTCGGGCGCCGCAGAAAGCCTCCCATCCGGGCGGGGATTCCGGCGCCGGCACACCCCTGCCCAGCCCGGTATCGGCTGCAGCCCTCGCCCGGCCGGGCACCGTAGCCGCGGTCCCGGTGGCAAAGCCGGACCGATCGGGCCGGAACCCGGCCGCCACTGCCGGCCCGACCACCACGGCCAACCGGGCCGCCACCGCCGGCGCGGCCACCGCCGACGACGCTGCCGACACCGCCGGACCTGCGGAAGGCAACGTTCCGGCGCAGGGACCCTCCGGACGCCTGACCAGGATCGGTTTCCCCAAGCCGACGCGGGCCAGCGCCATCGAGGCCAGCCCCGACGGCAACTGGCTCGCCGTCGGCACCGCCTTCGGCGACATCTACCTCGCCGACACCAGGACCGGCACCCTGTCCCTCGTGAGCAGCATCGGCGAGGGCAGCATCGAGGGCTTCAGCTGGTCCCCGGATTCGGCCTGGCTGGGCTGGTCCGAGCCGGTCACGTCCTTCGGCTCCCGCAGCCGCCTGCGCATCACCGGCGTGGACGACACCGGCGCCGCAGCCGACGGGAAGCGCACCATCATCGAGGTCACCGACGGGCGCTTCCGTGACGAATCGCCGTCGTTCACCCCTGACGGCAAGTACCTGGCGTTCCTCTCCAACCGCAGCTTCGACCCGGTCTACGACGGTCACTCCTTCGACCTGTCCTTCCCGAGCCCGATCAAGCCCTACCTCGTGGCCCTCGCCGCGGACACTCCCTCGCCCTTCGGCCCCAGCGTTGACCTGCAGGACAGCGCCGCCGCCGACGCCGGCACCGGCGACGCCGCCGAGGGTGCAGACCAGGACCAGGTTTCCGCGGTCCGGGTCGACGCCGAGGGCCTGGCCCACCGCGTCAGCAGCGTGCCGTTGCCGCAGGGCACCTCCTCGGCCCTGTCCGCGACCGACGGGGCCCTGCTCTGGCTCGACCACGACCTGTTCGGCGTCAC
>DATITT010000241.1:0-2305 GCA_035467435.1 Arthrobacter sp.
GTGCCGGAAGAAAAATGGGCCCCGGGAATGACCCGCAGCCTGGAAGAGCTCGTCCGCGACATCCGGCACGACGGATGGACCCAGGCCGGCCGCGGGAGCGAACCCTGGTCCCTGATTTTCGAACGGAACTGACCCCCGGGCCCTCCACTCCGGTCGGGTGGGCGTCCTGCCGGGCGCCGGAGTAGAGACTTCCTGACCCGGCCCGGTGACGCTCCGCGCCGCTCCTGCCGGTCCCGAAATGCGTCTGCCGTAAGGTCCCCGGGGTCGCCAGCCCTTGACAGAAGGCGCCATAATGGGATTACCTAATGAACATTCGGTAAATAAAGCTGGAGGCAATGACGCATGGCTGGATCGACGGTTTCCGGTGACATCCACCCCATCCTTAAAGACGACTACGCGTCTGAGTGGATGGGCATCGAAGTAGTGGCGCTGGACGACGGACACGCCACAATCCGCATGGCGCTCCGGCAGGAAATGCTGAACGGATTCGGCATGGCCCACGGCGGAATGATCTTCGCCTTCGGCGACACCGCCTTCGCGCTGGCCTGCAACCAGACCAACCCGAGCCCCGCTGACGAGGGCAACATCACCGTGGCGTCCGGCGTCGACATCAACTTCCTCAAGCCGGCCTTCCGCGGCCAGGTGCTGACCGCCGTCGCCAACCGCCGCGCCAGCACCGGACGCAGCGGCCTCTACGACATCCAGATCTACGCCGCAGATCGCGTCGCGGGCACCGCACCGGACACAGCGCCCTCCCCCGCCGCCACGGTCCCGGGCGAACTCCCCACCGACATCCTTCCGGGCGAACTCGTCGCCGAGTTCCGCGGCCGCAGCCGCACCATCTCCAAGAAATAGAAACAGGGAACCCCAGATGACCCAAGAAACCGTCGCAGCCACCAGTGAAGCTGTCCTGGACCGCGAAGAAACCATCTCCCGCGACGAGCTCGAGGCATTGCAGCTCAGCCGTCTGCAGCACACCGTGGCCTACGCCTACGACCGTGTGCCCCTGTACAAGCGCAAGTTCGACGAGGCCGGCGTCCACCCCACGGACCTCCGCGAGCTCTCCGACCTGGGCAAGTTCCCCTTCACCACCAAGGAAGACCTCCGTCTGGAGTACCCCTTCGGCATGTTCGCCGTGCCGCAGCACGAGGTGGCCCGCATCCACGCGAGCTCCGGCACCACCGGCCGCGCCACCGTCGTCGGCTACACCAAGAAGGACCTCGCCGACTGGGCCAAGCTCGTGGCCCGCTCGCTGCGCGCCTCCGGCGTCCGTCCCGGCATGAAGGTCCACAACGCCTACGGCTACGGCCTGTTCACCGGCGGCATGGGCGCCCACGCCGGCGCCGAGGCCCTCGGCTGCACGGTCATCCCGATCTCGGGCGGCCAGACCGAACGCCAGATCACCCTCATCCAGGACTTCAAGCCCGACGCGATCCTGGCCACCCCGACCTACCTGCTGACCATCGCCGACGCGATGATGAAGCAGGGCATCGACCCGGCCTCCACCTCGCTCAAGTACGCCGTGCTGGGTGCCGAGCCGTGGACCGAGGAAATGCGCCGCGAGCTCGAAGTGACCATGAACATCAAGGCCTGCGACATCTACGGGCTCTCCGAAGTCATGGGGCCGGGCGTTGCCGGCGAAGCCGTGGAAACCCAGGACGGCAGCCACATCTGGGAAGACCACTTCCGCCCCGAAATCATCGACGCCTTCGACCCCACTGTGGTGCTGGGCGACGGCGAACACGGCGAGCTGGTCTTCACCTCGCTCACCAAGGAAGCGCTGCCGATCATCCGGTACCGCACCAAGGACCTCACCCGCCTGCTCCCCGGCACGGCCCGCCCCGCGCACCGCCGCATGGGCCGCATCACCGGCCGCAGCGACGACATGATCATCCTTCGCGGCGTGAACCTGTTCCCGTCGCAGATCGAGGAAATCGCCCTGCGCGTCCCGGAGCTCAGCGCGCACTTCCAGCTCGTGCTCACCAGGCCCGAGGGCAATCGGATGGACCAGATGACCGTCAAGATTGAACGCCGCGAGTCCGTCACGCTCGAGGGTGCCGCGGCCGCCGCCAAGGTCCTGCAGCAGCAGATCAAGATCCACGTCGGGTCCTCCTGCGCTGTCGACGTCGTCGAGCCCGGCTCCCTGGAGCGGTCCAGCGGCAAGCTCCGCCGGATCTACGACATGCGCCCCAAGGCCTGACCCCATCTTGTCCAGCCCGCCGGGCCGGCCCAGCGCGGCCGCCCCGGCGGGCTGACTGATCTCCCGATCGTGAGAAACTAGCGAGTATGCCCCCTACAGCAGCCA
>DATITT010000242.1:0-4033 GCA_035467435.1 Arthrobacter sp.
TGACTGATGAATCGCTCGGGGCCCTGCACCATGTTGAACTGTGGGTGCCGCACCTTGGCCGTGCCAGGGACGAATGGGGCTGGCTCCTGGCCCGGCTGGGCTACCAGGACTTCCAGGACTGGCCGGACGGGTGCAGCTGGCGGCGGGGACCGACGTACATCGTCGTCGAGGAATCCCCCGCCCTTAGCAGCCGGAAGCATGACCGCACCGCTCCCGGACTCAACCACCTGGCCTTCAGCGCCGGGACCAGGCAACAGGTCGGCGCGCTCGCCGCGGACGCCGTCGGGCACGGCTGGCGTGAGCTGTTCCCGGAGCGCTACCCCCATGCCGGCGGCCCGGACCACTTCGCCGCGTATCTGGTGAACTCGGACGGCTTCGAAGCCGAACTGATCGCCACGGACTGAGGCTGGCCCCGTGCGGCTCAGCGTGCGCCTCAGCGCACCATCCGCAGGATCCGGACCGGGGTCCCGGCCAGCTCATGCACCGCGGTGGCCCCGTCAGGGGCGAAGCCGTTGCGCCGGTAAAAGGCGCAAGCGCGGGGATTCTCCTCCGCAATCCAGAGGTAGGCCCCCGCGTCGCCCACGGCGGCGTCCAGCAGCAGCTGCCCCGCCCCCGAGCCGTACTGGCTGGCGAGCACGTAGATGCCTTCCAGTTCCCTGGGCCGGGGTCCGTCCTCATCGCGGCCGGCACCCGCACTCGCCCAGCCGACAATGTCCGTCCCGACACAGGCTACCCAGATGTCCGAGGTGGCAACGGTGATGATCCCGCGCCATCTTGCCTCCCGCGGGCCGTGTTGCAGCCCCGCCAGGGACGCGGCCGGCAACAAGTGGGCGTAGCACTCGCGCCAGGCCTGGTGGTGCACCCGCGCAATGCCGGCGGCGTCGTCCAGCACGGCGGCCCGAATTGTCACGTCTGGTGTCATCCGCACAGCCTAATACTCATTTTCTGCCCCACACGGCAGCGAGTCGGGTACGTTGAAGCCATGAGCATCTTTTTGGTCGGCGGCGGCCCGGATACCGTGACGACTCCCGTGATCTTCGACCAGTTCATGGCGGAGGCCCGGCAACGGGCCGGGGGCAGCCGGCCGCCGCGGATCGCTGTGGTGCTGGTCGACCACGAAGGCAGCGCCGAATACTTCCTGCCGGCCTATCTGGATCCCCTGCACAGCCGGACGCCGAGTGAGGTGACCACCGTTCTGCTCCACCGCCGCGAAGACGTGGATCCGCAGGTGTTCGACGGCGTCGACGCGATCGTTGTCGGCGGAGGCCCCACCCCGGTCTACGCCGAGGGCCTGCTGAAGGCCGCCCCCGCCATCCGCCAGGCGGTCGATGCGGGCGCCCCCTATCTGGGCTTCTCCGCCGGTGCCATGATTGCGCCGGAGCGGGCCATCGTCGGCGGCTACCGCGTCAGCGGAGTCGAAGTGTGCCCCGAGGACGCGTCCGAGGGGCTCGGGGAGGTGGAGCTCCGCGAGGGGCTGGGACTCGTATCGTTCGCTGTCGACGTCCACGCCGCACAGGCCGGCACGCTGGGGCGTGCGGTCGCCGCCGTCGTGCACGGCATGGTGAGCCGGGCCGTGGCTGTCGACGAGAACACGGCCCTGGTGCTGCCGCATGCGGACCCGGGGGAGCAGCGGGTGATCGGGACCAGCAACTGCTGGCTTATCCGCGGTCCCGGACACAAAGCCACGGTTTCGGTCCTTGGCAGTGTTGTTACTCGCGGGTAACATAGTCCCCATGCATCTGCTCCTCCGCACGCTTGTCCTGCTGTTCACCTCCTCCCGCCGCTCCCCGCTGAGCATCTGGGACTCGTCGTCGCTGCCGTTGAAGGTCCTGCCGACCGACATTGACATCGCGATGCATGTCAACAACGGCATGTATTTTTCCCTGATGGACCTGGGCCGGTTCGACCTGATGGCCCGCAGCGGAACGTGGAAGTCCATGCGCCGCCGGGGATGGAGCCCCGTGGCGGCGGGGGAGACTATCGCTTTCCGCCGGTCGCTGCAATTGTGGCAGCGGTACACGATCGAAACGAAGATCATCGGCCTGGATGAGAAGGCCATCTACTTCGAGCAGCGCATGGTGGTCGACGGGGAGGTCTACGCCCGCGCCTTCATCGCCACCCGCCTGGTCTGCAAGGGCAAACCGGTCAGCCAGGAGGACATCATCCGCGAGTTCGGGGCCCCTCCGGCGGACCTGGAACTGCCTGAATGGATCCACGAATGGCGCGAAACGAACGCCCTGCCCGGAGCGCGGCGCCCGGCACCCCACGTCTGGGCCTAGTCCCGACGTCCCTAGCTCCCTGAGCCGCGACGTCCCTAGGTCCCGACGTCGCGCCGGCTCAGCGCCACGGCGCTGAGCGCCACGAGCGCGGCGGAAATTCCCCACAGCCAGCCCGCGGCCGCCCAGTCCGCCCCGTTGGCCACCGGGCTGTTGCCGTAGGCCCAGCTGTAGGGCGAGAGGTTCAGGAGCCAGTCGACATCCTTGCTTTGCCGGCCCACGGCGTTGAACACATAGCCCAGAACGCCGACGCCGGCACCGGCAGCCAGCCCGTAGGTCTTCCGCCCGGTCACCGCGCCGGCAAAAAGCGCCGTGCTGCCCGAGAGCAAGGTCAGCCCGGCGAACAGCACTGAGGTCCCGAAAAGGTTCTCCGGCTCGATGTTCAACTGCGCGGAATCGGTCAGCAGCCGGACCAGCACAAACACGAGGGCCACGAGCAGCAGCACGCGCAGCAGGATGGCCAGCGCCCGCTCCAGGACCACCTGCGCGCGGGTCACACCGTGAGCCAGGGTGAGTTCAAGCTGTCCTGATTCCTCATCCCCGCCCACTGCCGCGGCGCCCCACGACACCGAGGCGATGGTCATGAGCATGAAGCCGATCAGCCCAAACATGGTGGCCTGGGTGTAGCCGGGTCCCGAAGTGATCTGGTCGTAGTTGAGCGCCTTGATCATCTCCGGGGGGAAGGAATCCATCAAGCGCTGCATGTCCGGGCTTGCGCCGATCGAGGGGTAGAGCGGCAGGTAGATGAAGATCGTGGCGGCGAGCCCCGCCGCCCACCCGAGCGTGGAACGCCAGGAGTCCACGAACGCCCTCGTGAACAGCGGCAGCGGCTTGCTCATGCGCCGTGGCCTTTCCGCCGGCGGCGTCCATTGCCGCCGTCCCCTTCACCGCTGCCGTTGCCGCGGATCGTGCCGTAGAGCTCAAGGACCGATTCCTCGAGGTCCGGGTCCTCCAGCACCAGTTCGGTGAGCTTAAGGGTGGCCAGGACCTGGAGCAGCGGCTGGATCGCGCCGCCCAGCGTGGCGGACAGCTCGACGCCGTCGCCCGCCGGCAGCACCTCGAGGTGACCGATCCCGGGCACCCGCGCCAGCAGCGTGCCGGCGTCGGCCGCCGAAATCCCGGTGGCGGTGAACCGCACGTGCCGCAACGCGCCTTCCCGCAGGCTGGCCACGGTGGCGACGGTGATGATGCGCCCGTCGCGCAGGATCGCAACGGTGTCGGCGGCCTGCTGGACCTCGCTGAGCACATGGGAACTGAGGAAGACCGTCTGCCCGTTCGCCTGGGCCTCGCGGACCATGGTGAGGAACTCCTGCTGGACGAGGGGGTCCAATCCGCTCGTCGGTTCGTCCAGAACCAGCAACTCGGGGTCATGCATAAAGGCCTGGACGAGCCCCAGCTTCTGCTTGTTGCCCTTGGAGAGCTTGCGGGTGTGCCGGTCCAGGTCCAGGCCCAGCCGTTCGGCCAGGGCATCGACCCGGCCGGGCCTGACGGGCCCGCTGATGTCCGTGTAATGGGACAGCAGCTTGCGGCCGGTGATCCGCCCTTCCAGGAACAGTTCGCCGGGCAGATAACCGATCCGGCGGCGGAGCGCCGGGCCGGCGGTCCGGGGGTTCTCGCCGAGTACCGTCGACGCTCCGGCGGTGGGCCGGATGATGTCCAGCAGGCACCTCATGACGGTCGTCTTGCCCGCGCCGTTGGGCCCGATCACGCCAAAGACGGAGCCCTTCTCGATGCCGAAGCTGACGCCGTGCAGTACT
>DATITT010000243.1:0-6566 GCA_035467435.1 Arthrobacter sp.
ATGCCGGCACCGTTCTGGTCGAGGTCTCCGGCCTGGACTTCGAGCCCGGAGTGCCGGTGACGATCGTCGGCGAAAGCGGTTCCGGGAAGTCGCTGCTGGCCCACGCGGTCATGGGAACCCTCCCCGCCAACCTCCTGGCGCGCGGGAGCCTGACCGTGGACGGCCAAAGCTACGACCTGGCCGACCGGGCAAACCGGCGCCGCCTTTGGGGCCCGGTGATGGCGCTGCTGCCCCAGGAGCCCACGCTGGCCCTCGATCCCACCATGCGCACCCGGGAGCAGGTCGCCGAGGGCGCCGCCACCTTCGTCACGGACAAAAGGACGGCGCGGCGTTCAGCAGCAGCCCTGCTCACCTCCCTCGGACTCGGGCACGCCTCCGCGGCGTTCCCGCACACGCTGTCCGGGGGCATGGCCCAGCGGGTCGCGTTCGCCGCCGCCACCATCGGCGGCGCCCCGGTGCTTATCGCGGATGAACCATCCAAGGGCCTGGACCGGCTGGCCCGTGCCGAACTGGCAGAGCTCCTCAAACGGCACGTCGGCGGCGGCGGCATCCTGCTCACCATCACCCACGATCTGGACCTGGCCCGCGAACTCGGCGGCGAAGTGCTGGTAATGAAGGACGCGCACATCCTGGAACACGGCCCGGCCGCGCGCGTGCTGACGGACCCCGCGCACCCATATACCCGCCGGCTTCTGGCGGCCGAACCGGCACGCTGGAAGCACCCGTGGACACGCGCCGGAGCGCTGGCGGAGGCACCGGCGGAGGCAACAGCCGAGCCGCTCATCTCCGGAAAAGGGCTGGCCAAAGCCTTCGGCGGGCAACAGCTCTTCTCGGATCTGTCCGTCACCATCGGCGCCGGCGAACGGGTCTCCCTCAGCGGCCCCAGCGGCAGCGGCAAGACCACCCTGGGCAACGTGCTCCTCCGACTGCTGCCGCCGGACACCGGCCACGTGGACCACGCCTCCGCGCTTCGCGGGGGCCGGCTGCAGAAGCTCTACCAGGACCCGGCCATGGCCTTCGCTTCGCGTGTCCCGCTGCGGGATTCCTTCGGGGACGTGCTCCGCCGCCACCGGCTGACAACGGGCCGTCTTGACGACCTTATGGCGTCGCTCCGGTTGGCCCCGGCACTGCTGCACCGCACGCCCGGGCAGGTTTCCGGAGGGGAGCTGCAGCGCCTCGCCATCATCCGGTCCATGCTGCTGGAACCCGCCCTGATTTTCGCTGACGAGCCGACGTCGCGCCTGGACCTCATCACGCAGGAGGAAACCATGGGCTGCCTGATGGACCAGGTGGACCGCCTCGGCGCCGCACTGCTGCTGGTCACGCACGACGAGGCCCTGGCCGACGCCGTCACGAGCCGCCGGATACCGCTCGGGCTGGAAGCAGTCGACACCGTTCCGGTTGGAACCGGCCTGAGGAGCACTTGTTGAGGATCGGGCGCGATGTCCGGCACTGCCGGGCCGGTGTTATATTGCCGGAATTGCGGGCCGGGGAACTGCTGCCCGGAGCGCCGACGACGTCATCCGGTAAGCGAGTTTCCCCTCCAGCTTTCGGGGTTCAACCCACACCTCATAGCCCTCCGCAGCTTCAATCAGCACGCGGTTCGTGAACCCGTCGGCGGCGATCCAGAGCGCCGACGAATCCGGCATGGCGTCATCGACGAGTCCTTCGCGGACAACCGCGCCATGCTTCCGGACTTCCACGAGGGCTCCGATGAGATTCTGCCAGGCGTTATGGCGGTAGGGGCACACGGGCGCTCCTTTCATTCAGCGGCGAAGGGACACGGACGGGACACGGGCGGGCCCTAGCGGGCGATGATGACGTCGAGCCTGCGGGGGCCGTGGACCCCCTCGACGCGTTCGAGTTCGATGTCGCTGGTGGCGCTCGGACCGCTGATCATGGTGAGCGGCCGGGTGCCGTCGATCCGTCGCAGCGCCTCCGGCAGGATACCGGTGATGTCGGCGGCCTTCACGATGCAGATGTGGTGGTCCGGGACGAGGCTGATGGCGCGCCGGCCCTGGTTGGGGCTGCCGTCCAGGATGATGGTCCCGGTTTCGGCGACGGCGACGGCGCTGCCGGTCAGGACAGCGTCAATGCCGTCGAGCTCCGCAACGGTCAGCGGCGCGGCGGCGGAATCCGCGTGGCGTCGGCTGTCACCGCGCTCATGGCCGAGTACGGCGATCCAGCCGGCGTCGATCCCCGCGGGCACCACATAGCTTTGCGCGTCCGCGAGGAGTTCTGCGATCCGGGCCGGCACCTCGCCGGCGTCCACCACGGATACCTGTGCTTTGTAGTCGATGAGCCGATCCACCAGCAGCTCGATCAGCGCCGCCTCGTCCAGGTCGGATGTTTCCCGGTATTCGCGCGGAATCTGCGGCGCCTCGGGGTTGTCCTTCAGGGCTGTGCGGATCCGGCCGAGAATGTCTTCGCGTGCGCTCATGGCTGGCCTTCCTTGTTTTGCGACGGGTTGCCTTCTGACGGGTTGCCTTGAGACAGGTTGCCTTGAGACGGCGTGGCGCTGTCAGCGTCCGGTGTCCGGTGTTCCTTGGCCCACCAGTCGCGGAAGGAGTGCGGCGGCGGTGCCGGGATGTCCCGGCTTTGCGTCCAGCCGGCGGCGATCCCGGGCAGCTTCTTGATTTTCTTGTCCGGGCCTGCGGCCAGGCGGCCCAGAGGCAATCCTTTTTCGAGCAGCCCGAGGCGTTTGCCGGAGGAAAAGGCCCATGACGCGGCCTTCATGCCCACATCCATCTGGCTGGGGATCTTCTTGGTCCCGCGTTTGCTGTCCACATCCACGCTGCGCAGGTGAACCAGGATGTCAGGGATGTTGATCTTCACCGGGCAGGCGTCGTAGCAGGCCCCGCAGAGGGAAGACGCGTAGGGAAGGGAATTGTTCTCTTCGGCCTGGATGCCGGTCATCAGCGGTGAGAGGATCGCGCCGATCGGTCCGGGATAGGTGGAGCCGTAGGCGTGGCCGCCGGTGCGCTCATAGACGGGACAGACGTTCATGCAGGCGCTGCAGCGGATGCAATGCAGGGCGGAGCGGCCCATTTCGTCCGCGAGGGCGGCGCTGCGGCCGTTGTCGAGCAGCACCAGGTGCATGTTCTGCGGTCCGTCGCCGGGGGTGACGCCGGTCCAGAGCGAGGTGTACGGGTTCATTCGTTCCCCGGTGGAGGACCGTGGCAGCAGCTGCATGAACACTTCAAGGTCCTGCCAGGTCGGCAGCAGCTTCTCCACGCCCATGACGGTAATCAGTGTCTCGGGCAGTGTCAGGCACATCCGGCCGTTTCCCTCGGATTCGACGACGGCGAGGGTGCCGGAGTCGGCGAGGGCGAAGTTGGCACCGGAGACGGCGACCTTGGCGGTGAGGAACTTGCGCCGGAGGTGGCTGCGCGCGGCCATGGCCAGCACTGCCGGATCGTCGGTGAGCTTGGGATCCGCGCCGGGCATTTCGCGCAGGAAGATGTCGCGGATTTCGGTGCGGTTCTTGTGGATGGCCGGGACGAGGATATGGCTGGGCTTGTCGTGGTCCAGCTGGACGATGAGTTCGGCGAGGTCGGTCTCGAAAGCTGAGATCCCCTGCTCTTCGAGGTACTCGTTGAGGCCGATTTCCTGCGTCGCCATGGACTTGACCTTGACCACTTCGGTTTCCCCGGTCTCCCGGATCAGTCCGGCGACGATTGCGTTTGCTTCGTCGGCGTCGCGGGCCCAGTGGATGACGCCGCCGCGGGCTGTGAAGTTCTCTTCGAACTGTTCAAGGAGTTCGGGCAGGCGGGCCATGACGGATTCCTTGATGGCGGACCCGGCGTCACGCAGTTGCTCCCAGTCCGGCAGTTCGGCGACCATCTTGAGCCGCTTGTCGCGGATGGTGTGGGTGGCGTGACCGAGGTTGGCGCGCAGCTGGGCGTTGCCGAGCTCACGGTGCGCCGCCTTCGGGAAGGACTCGGAAGCGTGCAGGTTGCCGGTGCCGTAGACGGGCAGGGCGGGCATGCCGAGGAAGGTGCTCATCGTGCTGCCTTTCCGGTTGAAACGAGAACATCGCCGGTGACGGACACCGGGGCTTCTTCGGTGCTGGCGAGTATTTCGGCCAGGTGCAGGGTGGTGACGTCGCTCCCCTGGCGGGACAGGCCGCCGCCGATGTGCATCAGGCAGGAGGCATCCCCGCCGGCGCAGAGGCTGGCACCGGTTGCCGTGATGTTGGCTGTCTTGTCCTTGAGCATGGCTGAGGAGACGTCGGCGTTTTTCATCGAGAACGTGCCGCCGAAGCCGCAGCACTGGTCCGCCTCCGGCAGGTCCGCCAGGTCGATCCCCTTGACGCTGCGCAGCAGCTGGGACTGCCGGTCCCCCAGCCGGAGCAGGCGCATGCCGTGGCAGCTGGGGTGATAGGTGACGCGGTGCGGGAAGTAGGAACCGAGCTGGGCGCCGGCGTCGGTGACGCCGAGGACGTCGACGAGCAGTTCGGAGAGTTCGTAGGTTTTGGCACCGACGGCGTTGGCACGGGCTTCCAGGGCTTTGTCACCGCAGGAGCGGGCCACCATCGGATGCTGGTGTTTCACGGAGGCGACACAGGAACCCGAGGGCGCGACGGCGACGTCGTAGTCGTCCGTGTCGAAGGCCGCGACGTGGTTGGCGACGACGGGGACCGCTTCTTTGAGGTAGCCGCTGTTGACGTGCATCTGCCCGCAGCAGGCCTGGCCGGACGGGAACACCACCTCGTGTCCCAGCCGCTCCAGAATTTGCACGGTGGCACGGGCCGTGGCCGGATACATGGCATCCACGATGCAGGTGGCGAAGAGTGCGATTCTCATGAAACGCCTTTCGGGGAGTGGGGCAGACCACACGGTCGCATGTGGTCAGACCATAGTAGGCATGCACCGGCTCAGGCGTCCAGCATCGCAGGTCAAGGGCTTGTGTGGTGATGCCCCTCACAGCTTCCGGCAACTTGCGCTATGATTTCGTGGTCGGACCATAGTGGTCCGACCATAGCTTGTCATCTCGGCGCAGGACACTGAATCCACCGAAGGGGTTGGGGTTCGTTCCGCGGCAGCAATGGTCAGAGAGGACCAGAATTGTGGACAACTTAGCTGTACTTTCCCTCCTTGCGTTGGCGCCGATCCTTGTGGTCGGCGTCCTCCTTGCCGGACTCCGATGGCCGGCCAAATACGCCATGCCCGTCGGCTACGTCGTGGCGGTGCTGGTGGCGCTCTTGGTGTGGCGGATGGATTTCACCGGGGTGCTCGCGGCCTCGATTGAGGGCCTCATCACCGCCGGCACCATGCTCTACATTGTGTTCGGCGCGCTGCTGCTGCTCTCCACGCTCACAGCGAGCGGCGCCATGTCCTCGATCCGCGCCGGGTTCAACAACATCTCCCCGGACCGCCGCGTTCAGGCCATCATCATCGGCTGGCTCTTCGGCAGCTTCATCGAAGGCGCCTCCGGCTTCGGCACCCCGGCCGCCGTTATCGCGCCGCTGCTGCTGGCCCTGGGCTTCCCCGCCATGGCCGCCGTGATGGTCGGTCTGATCATCCAGAGCACGCCGGTGAGCTTCGGCGCCGTGGGAACCCCCATCCTCATCGGTGTGGGGCAGGGACTCGGCGGAGACCCCGCCGTTGCCGAACGCATCAGCGTTCTGGGCATGACGATGCCGGAGTTTGTGAACTCCATCGGTTTCCAGGTCGCGTCGATCCACGCCATCGTGGGCCTGCTTATTCCCCTGATCATGGTCTGCATGCTGACGGGGTTCTTCGGCCCGGAAAAGCGCTTCCGCGACGGCCTGGCCGTGTGGCCGTTTGCGATCTACGCCTCCGTTGCCATGACCATTCCCTCTGTCCTCACCGCCCGGTTCCTCGGCCCGGAGTTCCCGTCGCTGTTCGGGGGACTCATCGGATTGACGCTTGTCATGTTCACGTCCAGCCGCGGGTTCCTGATGCCCAAGGACACCTTCGACTTCGGACCGCGATCCAGTTGGTCCGAGCGGTGGATGGGTACCCTCGAACCGGCCAAGGCCGCCGACATGTCCGCGCCCATGAGCGCGCTGCGGGCCTGGGCTCCCTACGTCCTGATGGCTCTGCTGCTCGTCGCGACCCGGGTGATCCCCGAACTCAAGACCTTCCTGACCGGACTCGCCATCCCGGTCAAGGATATTCTTGGCACCGGCATCAGCACGAGCGTGCAGCCGTTCTACCTGCCGGGCTTCGTGCTCATCCTCGCCTCGGTGTTCGCATACTTCCTGCACCGGATGAAGGGCGAGCAGATGCTCCAGGCGGTCAAGGTCTCGTCCGGCCAGCTTGTGGGCACCGCGGTGGCGCTGCTCTTCGCGGTACCACTGGTCCGCGTCCTCATCCAGTCCGGTCCGGCACTGAACGACTCCGGGCTCTCCAGCATGCCCGTCACTCTCGCCGAAGGTGCAGCCGCAGTTTCCGGCGGATCGTGGCCGCTCATCGCGCCGTGGATCGGGGCGCTGGGCGCGTTTGTGGCCGGCTCCAATACGGTGTCGAACCTGACCTTCGCACAGTTCCAGTTCTCCACCGGCGCCCAAATCGGGGTTCCCCCGGAGGCGGTCGTGGCGG
>DATITT010000244.1:0-1591 GCA_035467435.1 Arthrobacter sp.
CGAGCGGAAGGCCTCGAAGTCGAGGTGGCGCGGGTAGGCGGACCAGCCGGCGATGATCACCTTCGGCTGCTCGGCGATGGCCTGCGCGCGGAGCTTGTCCATGTCGATGCGGAAGTTCTCCTGCTCGACCTGGTACGCGGCGACCTTATAGAGCTTGCCGGAAAAATAGAGCTTCATACCGTGGGTCAGGTGGCCGCCGTGGGCCAGGGACAGGCCCAGGATCTTGTCCCCCGGGGTGATCATCGCGGAGAGCGCCGCGGCGTTGGCCTGGGCACCGGAGTGCGGCTGGACGTTAGCGTATTCGGCGCCGAAGAGCTCCTTGACCCGGTCGATCGCGAGCTGCTCGGCGATGTCGACGTACTCGCAGCCGCCGTAGTAGCGGCGGCCGGGGTAACCCTCGGCGTACTTGTTGGTCAGGACCGAGCCCTGGGCTTCCATCACAGCGCGCGGGGCGAAGTTCTCGGAGGCGATCATTTCCAGGGTGCCGCGCTGGCGGCCCAGCTCCTGGGCAAGGACTGCGGCGATTTCGGGGTCAAGGTCGGCCAGCGGCTGGTTGCTCACGGCGGCTGAAGAAAGGCTAAGGGAGGTGGTCACGGGGGAACTCCTGGCTAGGCAACGGGCACTGCTTAAGGTCAGGTTACCGGCTGGCCCGCGGCGGCGCCCCTAGATGACGGCCCCGGAAACCGGGGATGTGACAAGGGGCCGGCACCCGCAGTGGGGCGCCGGTGCGGGCTGGCAGCGGGGTGCTGCCAACCGGAAAAACATGACCCTCGGCCCAGGCGTACGATCCGTGGTCTTCGTGAGTGCCGCTCCCTGGTGGTTAGCCACCCAACGCCAGTTGCGACCGTTCCAGACTACCCCAGACCGGCTGCCCGGACTAAGCCCTTGGTTGACCGCGGGTAGGCTTGTCTTCCGTGACTGACGACCAGCTGACTGCTTCCTATATCCTGACCCTCTCCTGCCCGGACCGCCCCGGAATCGTGCACGCCGTCGCGGGCGCCCTGCTCGTCGCGGGCTGCAATATTACGGACTCACAGCAGTACGGCAGCCAGAGCACCGGCACTTTCTTCATGCGCGTCGAGGCCACGACGGCCGCCTCCCAGCCGGAGCTTCAGGCCGCCCTGGAGCCTGTGGCCCAGGCCTTCGGCATGCAGTGGAGCCTCAACCCGGCCGGCCGGAAGGTCCGCACCCTGTTGATGGCCAGCACGTCAGCGCACTGCCTCAATGACCTGCTGTTCCTGCAGCGCTCCGGCACCCTGCCCATCGAGATCCCGGCCATCGTGTCCAACCACCGGGACCTGGCGGGCCTGGCCGAGTTCTACGGCATCCCCTTCCACCACATCCCGGTCACCCCGGACACGAAGGTCCAGGCCGAGGACCAGCTGCGGGCGCTGATGGCCGAACACGACATCGAACTCACGGTCCTTGCCCGCTACATGCAGATCATCTCCGACGAACTCTGCCAGCAGCTGACCGGCAAGGCCATCAACATCCACCATTCCTTCCTGCCGTCCTTCAAGGGCGCCAAGCCCTACCACCAGGCGCACGCCCGGGGCGTGAAGCTCATCGGCGCCACCGCGCACTACGTGAC
>DATITT010000245.1:0-2719 GCA_035467435.1 Arthrobacter sp.
GCAGCATCCGCCGCGGGCTGCTTCGGGGCGCCGGCCAGAGAGGTCAGCCCCCAGATCAGCAGACCCAGGACAACGACGGCGGCGACGGCGGCGCTGATCCGCGCGGCACTCTGGCGGCGTGCCCAGCCGCCCAGCTGGAATGCCTTGTCCGCAGCCATCTTTCCGGCCCCTGCCCGGGCAGCGGTGGCACCGGCGGCACCCGCCCCGCCGGCTCCACCCGCGGTCGCCGGGGCGCGACCGGCGCGGCGGGAGCCCGGCTGCCCGGTCTCGGGCCGGGTGACCGGCGGTACTGAGGGCCGGGCGTGCGGTGTGGGCGGGGTCGCCGGCGGCGTGAGCGGGGTTGCCGGCGGGCTCGACGGCGGGGTTGCCGGGGGCACCACGGGCGTTGCGGATGTGGGCGGCGCAGACGGCTTCGGAGGAACGGCAGACGGTGCGGCAGGCGCGGACTGCGCGCCGGGTCCGCCGGCAGGGGGACCCCCAGGCGTGCCGGCGTTGCCGGGCCTTTCGTTCTCTTCGGTCACTGAGAATTCACCACTTCCGTGCGTCTGGGCCGTGGCGGGACGCCCGGCGGCGGGACCCGTTTCCGGAAGTCCACTACGGAACTCTATCTAAGATGCCGCCCCGCCTGCATGCTGCCGGGGCGCCGCCCGGAGCAGTGGTGCGGCCGACACCGTCCGGGGCGCCCGTAGCGGGGAGCAGTTACCGCTGAAAGCATGTAATCTAGGTGTACGACAAATTGACCAAACATTCCGGGGCCTCACTAACGCCAATGGTGACCACCTCCGGTCCGAGTACAAAGGGGGTCACGCCATGGGGCGCGGCCGTCAAAAGGCAAAAGCTACCAAGCAGGCTCGGGATATTAAGTACTATTCCCCGAACACCGACTACACTGCGCTTCAGCGTGAGCTTAAGAGCTCTGAGGTTCGTGCACCGAGTCGGTTCTCCAGTGAGCCTGTGGAGCCGGATTATTCGGCTTATGTGGATAAGTACGCGGACGATGTGGAAGAGGACGACGACGAGGTGGATTCCCGTCGGATAGGTTAGTCGAAACTTCTTTCCGGCAAGCACTTCCGTTTAGCGGATTGCCGACCACATGATTTCAGGCCCGCCGGCCACTCCCAGTATCGGGGTGGACGGCGGGTTTTCTGCTGCCCGGATGGTTCCGGCGGGCAGGGCAGGGCATGGCAGGCAGCGCAGCGCAGGCGGCCGGACAGGTGTGTTGCCGGGGTCCGCGCCGCGGGCTACCGTGGACGTGCCGGGAAATCCCGCACCCACCTCCCCGGAAGGATTGTTATGACCATTCGCACGGGGTTCACCGAGGGAGAAGTCTGCTGGACGGACCTCCAGACCAGTGATGTCGCCGCGGCCAAGGCATTCTATGCCGCGGTCTTCGGCTGGCGCTTCGAAGACCGGCCCACCCCGGACGGGCGCAGCTACGCGCAGGGATTCCTGGGCGAGGACCTGGTCACCGTGATCGCACCGCAGAATCCGCGGCAGCTGGCGGCCGGCGCACCCGGCCAATGGAACGTGTACTTCGCGTCCTCCGACGCCCAGGAGCTCGCCGACACTCTGGTCCATTCCGGCGGAACCCTGGAGTTTGGCCCGGAGGAGGTGGCCGGTACCGGAGTGATGGTCTTCTTTGCCCCGCCCGGCGGCGGCACCACCGGCGCCTGGCAGGCCGGCAGCCATTTCGGCACCGTCCGCAGCGGAGCGCCCGGCGCCCTGGCCTGGGCCGAACTGCTGACGCCGGAGCCGCAGTCCGCCGTCGGATTCTTCCAGCAGCTGTTCGGCCAGGACGTGACCGAGTACCCGCAGGACGACGGCGGGAAGTACAGCACACTGATGGTCAACGGCGTGGAGGTGGCCGGAATCGCCGCGGTCCCGGCAGCGGCCGAGGCCACGCTCAAACCCGGGTGGCAGGTGTACTTCGGGGTGTCCAGCGTCGCAGAGGCGGTCGCAGCGGCGGTGGCTGCCGGCGGCACGGTCCTGATCGCACCGGACGAGGCAGAGGAAGCCGGCACCATCGCCACCCTCGAGGATCCGCAGGGCGGCGTATTCAGCGTCCTGGAGGTCTAAGCAGCCTTAAACACATCGAGTGCTCCGTAACTGCCGTTTAGAAGCGTCAAAACGGCGGTTATGGAGCACTCGATGGCGGGTAAGGCCCGTCAGCCGGGGTCAGGCGTAGGCGTTGACCAGCCGGACGGCGCCGCCGTCGACGCCCTTGGCGCCCTGGACGTAGTCCGGTCCGGTCTTGACGATGGAGTCCGAGTTTTCCTCCACGGTGCCCATGACCCAGGCCGGCAGTCCGCGCTCGTTGAGCCGGTTCACGGCGGCGTCGGCAGCCTCGGGCGAGACGATCGCGACCATGCCCACGCCAAGGTTCAGCGTGCGCTCCAGGTCGGCCAGCGGGACGTTGCCCAGTTCGGCGACGAGCCGGAAGATGGCCGGGAGCTGCCAGGTGGCGCGGTCCACGGTGGCCAGCAGGCCGTGCGGCAGGACGCGGGCCAGGTTGGCGGCGAGGCCGCCGCCCGTCACGTGGCTGAAGCCGTGCACGGCCTGGCCGGCTGCGGAGCCGTTCACCGGGAAGGTGCGGGCCAGGTCCAGGCAGTCGGCGGCGTAGACGCGGGTCGGCTCCAGGAGCTCCTCGCCCAGCGTGCGGCTGAATTCGGAGACGTGGCGGTCCAGAGCCCAGCCGGCGTGGTTGATGACGCGGCGGACC
>DATITT010000246.1:0-12663 GCA_035467435.1 Arthrobacter sp.
CCCGGAACGCGGACACGGTGCCGACGAAGCTGCGTTCGATCGTGGCGCTGCCGACGCGCAGTGTGGAGCCGGTGACCGTGATGGCGGGCGTCGAGATGACCAGCAGCGCGGCGAGAATCGTGAACAGGACGACCGCGGCGCTGAACCCGGCGAACATGCTGATGGGGGCGAGCACCAGGATCCCGGCGCCCGACAGACCCGCCGCCACCAGCCAGATCCAGAAGTTCGGCCAGAGCTTCTCGCTGTACAGAACGGTGGCGTCGCTGGGGGTGCTGTTGGGGGCAGGCACGGCTGCACTGGATTCGGGCATGAGCCCAGCTTTCCACTTTTGCCGGGCTATTTCACCTTGGCGGCAGATGCGGGGGCGGGTGGCCGCGCCCGCCGGCCGCCGCTGGGCCGATCCTCCCGGCGGGCGTTAGAGTGAGGAACTGTGACTGAAGAAACGACTGCAGTGGACGCCGCCGAGGCGGCACAGCCGGAACAACGGCCGGAAGCACAGCCAGCGGCAGAGTACGGAACCCCCACCCTGACGGTTCAGCTGAAGATGCTCGACGACGGACTGGAACCGCCGTCGTACGCGCACCCGGGCGACGCCGGAGCGGACCTGCGGGCCCGCGAGGACGTGGTGCTGGAACCGGGGGAGCGCCGGCTGGTGCCCACCGGTGTGGCCATTGCCCTCCCCGACGGCTTCGTGGCCCTGATCCACCCGCGGTCCGGGCTCGCGACCAAGCATGGACTGACCGTGGTGAACGCCCCCGGCACCGTCGATGCCGGCTACCGCGGAGAAATTGCGGTGACGCTGCTGAATACGGACCGCCACCAGGCGATTGAACTCAAGCGCGGCGATAGAATTGCACAAATGGTTATTCAACGCGTGGAGTACGCCCGGTTCCTGCCGGTCCAGGACCTCAGCGGCTCGGTTCGCGGCGGCGGAGGCTTCGGATCCACCGGCGGCTTCGGCGCGCCGGTCTGACCGGAAGCCGGCCAGACCACAGTATGGCAGTGACGCATGAGCAGGACCCATTCTTACAGGACGTATCAGCCGGCTGTTCTCGCTGATTGAGACAGCAGGCGCCACGCGGACGCGGGGCGACGCGGCGGCACGGAATCACAACTAAGGAGAAAACCCCATGGTTTTTGGGCGTGGCAGGAAAGCCAAGCAGGAACAGCTGACAGACTCCGGGGAAGCGCAGGAGGCCGGCACTGACGCTTCGGCCGATGAGTCCGCCGAGGAGACTGCCGGGACGTCCGCCGCCGCCTCCGACCGTGGCACCACGGGTCCTTTCGACGTCTCTGAAATCGAGGACCAGGAGGGCTACGTGGACCTCGGGGCTCTCCTGATTGCTCCCGCTGAAGGCCTGCAACTCCGGCTTGAGGTCGAGGAAGCCACCCAGCGGGTCGTCGCCGTCACCATGGACCTGAACGGCTCCAGCCTCCAGCTCCAGGCGTTCGCGGCTCCCCGCTCCGAAGGCCTGTGGGACGAGATCCGTGAGCAGATCGGCCAGTCGGTAGGCAGCCAGGGTGGCCAGATCGAGGAAGTCCAGGGCGGTTTCGGCACCGAGCTGCTCGCCAAGCTCCCCGCCAGCGGCACGGACGGAAGCCACGGCTACCGCGTTGCCCGCTTCATCGGCGTCGACGGTCCGCGCTGGTTCCTCCGCGGCGTCCTCGGCGGCGAGGCCGCTGTGGACCGCGACGCGGCCGCCGGCCTCGAGGGGCTGTTCCGGCAGATCGTGGTGGTGCGCGGTGAGAGCCCCATGCCGCCGCGCGATCTGCTGCAGCTCCGCCTGCCGAAGGACAACGCCGTGCCCGCGCCGCAGTCCGCGCCGGACCTCGGGCAGCCGGAACGTGGACCGGAGACTACCCAGATTGGCTAATGCCCCCCGCCAGGATCCGGCCTCCTCTGTCTCCGTGAGGGGGTTGCCGGATCGCGGCCGCGTGTTGTGCCACGGCTACATTGAGTCGGTCACCTACGCACCGGCCAGCCACGTGGCCGCTTTCACCGCGGTCGTTGTCGACCACGACGCGCCCAAAACCCGCGGTGCCAAAGCAGTCCCCGCAGGATCCGTCACCGCAGCCGCCCAGCCGTCAGCCGCCGGGCCCACCGCCCGGCCAGCCGCCGGCCCCCTGCGCCAGCGGCCCGCCGTTCCAAAGGACCGGCTCCGGGTTATCTGGCTCGGACGGCGCCGCATCCCCGGGATCGACGCCGGCACGGAACTCCGCCTGCAGGGCATGGTCACCGTGCGCGACGGCCTGCCGACCATGTTCAATCCCCGCTACGAAATCGTCTCCCGCCAGGAGGAACAATGACCGTGCCCGAGAGGCCCGAGCCCGCTGTTCAGCCCGGTGCTGCCCAGCCTGCCGCAACTCAGCCCGGCGCTGCTGATCAGCCTGCCGCAACCCAGCCGGCCGCCCGGAAGGGACCGGACCAGGATTCCGCCGCAGCCCAGCCGACGGTGGCGCAGCTCGCCGAAGGCTACGCGGCCAAGGCCGGACTGCACCGCTCCGGCAACGGCAACATCGACGTGCTCAAGAGCGCCGGCGGGATCCAGGGCATTGCCGAAAGCATCCTCCCGGGCCTGGTCTTCCTGGTCGCTTACACGATCACGCGTGAGCTGCCCCTGGCGCTGGTCTGCGCACTGTCCGTGGCCGCGGTCTTCACCGTCGTCCGGCTGGTGCAGCGCAAACCGCTGACGCAGGCGCTGGCGGGGATTGCCGGCGTCGGACTGTCCGCGTGGCTTGCCAACAGCACCGGCAAGGCCGAAGACTTCTACGTCCCCGGGTTCTTCACGAACTTCGCCTACATCGTGGCGATGACCATCTCGATTGCCGTGCGCTGGCCCTTTGCCGGGCTGATCTTCGGGTTCATCCGCAACGAAGGCCTGGACTGGCGGAAGGACCCGGCCCGGGTCAAGGCCTACCAGATCGGCACCTGGGTCATCATCGGGGTGCTGGCCCTGCGGCTGCTGGTCCAGGTTCCGCTGTACTTCATGGGCGAGCCCGGTTTTGCGGCCCTCGCCACGACGCGGCTGCTGATGGGTGCGCCGCTGTACATCCTGGGCATCTGGGTCGCCTGGCTGCTGACCCGGCCCGCCCCCAAGCCCTAGCCTCCTGCCGCGCTACCGGCCCAGCCTCCGGTTGCGCTATCAGTTCCGGTTGTTCCCGGCACTGCAGAACACCCCGGACTGGTAGCGCAACCCGGCTAACCGTCGAAGCCGTCGTCCTCCGGCGACGGGGTCTCGTGGCCGGACGGGCCGGGGGTGGCATGCTCGTCGTCGCCCTGCGACTCCGGCGAGAGCAGGGCGCGCAGCTCATCCTCGGCCGCGATCGTGGTCACGAAGAACAGCTCGTCCCCGCCGTCGATCACGTCATCACGGCTCGGCGTGATCGGCGCCTGGTCCCGCAGGATCGCGACCAGGGTCGAATCCTCGGGCCATTCGATGTCGCCGACGGTCAGGCCAATTGCATGCGAGTCGTGCGGGACCGTGAACTCCACCAGCGATGACACGCCGGTCTGCAGGGTCAGCAGGCGGACGAGGTCACCGATCTCCACCGCCTCCTCGACCAGGGCGGTCATGAGCTGCGGGGTGTTGACCGCGACGTCGACGCCCCAGGAGTCGTCGAACATCCAGTCGTTCTTGGGGTTGTTGACCCGGCCCACCGTCCGTCCAACGCCGAATTCGGTCTTCGCCAGCAGCGAGACCACCAGGTTGACCTTGTCGTCACCGGTCGCGGAGACCACGACGTCGGCGTCCTCCAGTTTCGCCTCCTGGAGGGTGCTGAGTTCACAGGCATCGCCAACCAGCCAGTGGGCGCCGCGCAGGCCGCTGCGGCCGATCACCTCCGGTTTCAGGTCGATCAGCAGGATCTCGTGTTTGTGGGCCAGCAGTTCGCGCGCGATCGAGGAACCGACGCTTCCGGCCCCGACAATAACGACTTTCACTCAGGACTCCTTGGCGGGGGACTTGGCAAGAATGTGGGCGACTTCGGTGCTGCGGTCCACACCCAGCATGGCGTGCACGGTGTCGCCGTCCTGGTAGAGGGTGCCGGCCACCGGCAGCATGCCTTCGCCGAACCGGGTCAGGTAGGCGACGCGGATCCCGGCGGCCTTCTCGATGGCGGTGATCGGGTGGCCGATCCAGTCAGGGTTCAGATCCACCTCGGCGAGCACCAGCCGGCCGGAGGGGTCCCGGAAGTCGCCGGCAAGGTGCTGTTCGGGCAGGATCCGGCGGAGCACCTGGTCCGCGCTCCAGCGCACGGCGGCGACCGTGGGGATGCCCAGGCGCTGGTAGACCTCGGCGCGGCCCGGGTCGTAGATCCTGGCGACAACATGGGGGACATGGAAGGTTTCGCGGGCCACCCGGGTGGCCAGGATATTGGAATTGTCGCCGCTGGACACGGCAGCGAAGGCGTAGGCGTCCGCGACGCCGGCCTGCTTGAGGGTCTCCCGGTCAAAGCCGACGCCGGTAACCTTGCGCCCGGTGAAGCCCGAGCGGAGCCGCCGGAAGGCGCGGTCGTCCTGGTCGATGATGGCCACGGAGTGGCCCGCGTCCTCGAGTGTGTGCGCGAGGGTTGCCCCCACGCGGCCACAACCCATAATCACGAAGTGCGCCAACCGTGCCTCCTGTAGTTCCTGTCCTGCTGCTGCGTGAAACTCTACCGGCCAGCGCGGCCCGGGCAGCGAGCCCCGCGGGCGCCGCAGCGACCCGCCCGGCGACCCGCCGGGAGCAGGACCGGATGCAGGCCGTGCTGCCCGCCGGGAGCCGCCCGGACGGCGGGGATCGTCGCCGTCATGACATCGCGTCCGAATCGGACTAGCTTTGTGTGGTGCCGACAATTTTCAATGCCGTGAAGCGGGTGCTGGTAGGCAGGCCGTTCCGGAACGACAACCTGGCTCACACCCTGCTTCCCAAGCGGATCGCCCTGCCCGTTTTCGCCTCCGACGCGCTGTCCTCCGTGGCGTACGCGCCGGACGAAATCCTCCTGACGCTGGCGCTGGCCGGCGTCAGCGCCGTGGCGTTCTCGCCCTGGGTGGGTCTGGCCGTCATGGTGGTGCTGCTGACCGTCGTCGCCTCCTACCGCCAGAACGTCCACGCCTACCCCTCCGGCGGCGGCGACTACCAGATCGCCAACGAGAACCTGGGCAAATATGCCGGACTCACGGTCGCCTCCGCACTGCTGGTCGACTACGTGCTGACCGTCGCGGTGTCGATGTCCTCCGCCGCCATCTACCTGACCACCGCCGTGCCCTCACTGCACGGCCAGCAGGCCACCATCGCGACAATCGGCGTCGTGATCCTGGCCCTCGTGAACCTGCGCGGAGTCAAGGAAGCCGGCACGTTGTTCGCCCTGCCGACCTATATCTTCATCGCCTCCATCCTCGGCATGACCGCCATCGGCGTCTTCCAGGCCGCCACCGGCCAGCTGGGCGAGGCGCCCTCGGCAGCCTTCACGATTGTTCCCGCACCCGGCTTCGACGAGGGACTGGTCGGACTCGCCGGCGCGTTCCTGCTGCTCCGGGCCTTCTCCTCCGGCGCCGCAGCGCTGACCGGCGTCGAGGCCATCAGCAACGGCGTGCCGAACTTCCAGAAGCCCAAAAGCAAAAACGCCGCCACCACCCTGCTGCTGCTCGGAGTGATCGCCTCCGCCATGCTGGCCGGCATCATCTATCTGGCCAACGCCACCAAGGTGCATATCGTGCTGGACCCGGCCACGGAGTTCCTGTTCAACGGCCAGCCGCTGCCGGAGGGTTACATCCAGAGCCCGGCGATCAGCCAGATTGCCCAGACCATCTTCGGCGCAGCGTCCATCCCCTTTTTCATCGTGGTCGCGGCCACCGGCGTGATCCTCGTCTTCGCGTCCAACACGGCGTTCAACGGGTTCCCGGTGCTCGGTTCGATCCTGGCGCAGGACGGTTACCTGCCCCGCCAGCTGCGCACGCGCGGGGACCGGCTGGCGTTCAGCAACGGTGTCCTGGCGCTGGCCGCCGGCGCGCTGGTGCTGATCATCGCGTTCAACGCGGACGTCACCAAGCTCATCCAGCTCTACATCGTGGGCGTCTTCATTTCCTTCACCTTGAGCCAGCTCGGCATGGTCCGGCACTGGGGGCGCGAGCTCAAGCTCGCCAAGGACCCCGCGGTGAAGCTGCGCATGGTCAAGTCCCGCACCATCAACCTGATCGGCTTCTGCATGACGGCCCTGGTCCTGCTGATCGTGCTGATCACCAAGTTCGAACAGGGCGCGTGGATCGCGCTGCTGGCCATGTTCGTGCTGTTCCTGATCATGTGGAGCATCAAGGGGCACTACGACAAAGTGGCCAAGGAACTCGCCGTGGACGAGGACTCCTCGCCGCGGGCCCTGCCCACCCGTGTGCACGCCGTGCTGCTCGTCTCGCACGTCCGCAAGCCGGTGCTGCGCGCCCTGGCCTACGCCCGCGCGTCGCGGCCCTCCCGGCTGGACGCCATCACCGTGGACATCAGCAGCGAGGAGACCGAACAAACAATCGCGGACTGGGAGAAGCTGGAAATCCCGGTACCGTTGACGGTGCTGGCCAGTCCGTTCCGCGAAACGGTGACGCCCATCATGGAGTACATCAAGAACATGCGCCGCGATTCGCCCCGCGACCTGATCGTCGTCTACATCCCCGAGTACGTCGTGGGTAAGTGGTGGGAGCAACTGGTGCACAACCAGACCGCACTGCGCATCAAGACCCGGCTGCACTTCGAGCCGGGCGTCATGGTGGCCAGTGTGCCGTGGCAGCTGAAATCATCCGAAGAAGCCAAGAGACTGCAGGACATCCAATGAGCCCCGACACCCAGACGCAACCCAACACTGAACTGATCCTCGACGTCGGTCACGTCGCCCACGGCGGGCACTGTGTGGCCCGGCATGAGGGGCGCGTAGTGTTCGTCCGCCACGGCATCCCCGGCGAGAAGGTCCGGGTCCGGCTCACGGAGTCCGGCCCGGACGCCAAATTCTGGCGCGGCGACGTCGTGGAGGTCCTGGAGGCTTCCCCTGACCGGGTGGAGCACTTCTGGGACCTGGCCGATTCCGCGCGCTCCTGGTCGCACCGCCACCCGCCGGTGGGAGGCGCCGAACTCGGCCACATCTCCCTCGGGCGCCAGCGCAGCCTCAAGGCCGAGGTGCTGGCCGAACAGCTGAGCCGCCTCGCCGGCGTCGAGGGCCCGGTAACGGTGGAAGCTGTGGAGGAGGGGCTCACCGTAGAGGGCGTGGTGGAAGCCGTGGGGGAGTCCGGAACCGGGGCGACGGCGGGCCTTGGCTGGCGTACCCGCGCGGGCTTCGCCGTGACCCCCGCCGGGAAGCTCGGCATGCACGCGCACCGCTCGGACACGGTCCTCCCGGTCCGGGAGATGCCCCTGGCCTCGGACGCCATCAACGCCCTCCGGCTCTGGGACATCGACCTGCAGGGCATCGAGCGCGTTGAAGTCGCTGCCCCGGCCAACGGCTCACGCCCGCTGGTGCTCCTGGTGCCGGCCGCGGGAACACGGGCCAAACGGCTCAGCGCGGTCCTCGCCCAGCTGCCCGAGGACGTCTCGGTGGCCAGCTTCGATCCGGTCAAGGGTGAAGTGCTGCGCCTGCGCGGACGCACCTACGTGCAGGAGACGGCGTCCGGCCATGACTACCGCGTCACAGGCGACGGTTTCTGGCAGATCCACCGGGACGGCCCGGACACCCTCGTGGGCGCCGTGACCGGATTCCTGCAGGACGGCGGCTTCCTGGAACCGGGCGCCGCGGTGGCGGACCTCTACGCCGGGGCGGGGCTGTTCAGCGCGCCGCTGGCCGACGCCGTGGGGGTCACCGGGTCCGTGCTGTCCGTGGAGGGATCGCCCGGCACCAGCCGGGACGCGCGCAAAAACCTCCATGGCGCCACCCAGGTGGAGATCGTCCAGGGCCGGGTGGATCGGGTCCTGCGCGAGAAGGCACGCACCTTCGACGCCATCCTGCTGGACCCGCCCCGGGCCGGTGCCGGCAAGGCCGTCGTGAACCAGCTGGTCGGGGCCGGTCCCCGGGCCGTTGCCTATGTGTCCTGCGATCCGGCGTCCTTTGCCCGCGACGTGGGCTACTTCCAGCAGTCCGGCTGGGAACTGGCGGGGCTGCGGGCCTTCGACCTGTATCCGCACACCCACCACATGGAGACTGTGGCGCTGCTGACTCCCCGGGGCTGAGGCCACTAGGATGGGCGGAGTAGTCCGACGTCGCGCTCCGTAATCACGGCTGACCTCCTGCACCCTGTGCCGGTCCTTGTGCGAACAAGGCCGGTGCCAGTTAGGCCAACCTAACTAGCAAGGGGTCTGCGGCGGGACAAAGATGAAACTGTTGCGAGAGGAGTCCTGCGATGAGCATTGTGGACAGCTTCGGTTCAAAAGGCAAACTTAATGTAGCCGGAACCGAATACGAAATTTTCCGGTTGAACTCCGTTGAAGGTGCAGAAAACCTTCCGTTCAGCCTCAAGGTATTGCTTGAAAACCTGTTGAGGACCGAGGACGGCGCCAACATTACGGCCGATCACGTCCGAGCACTGGCCGGCTGGGACCCCAGCGCCGAGCCCGACACTGAAATCCAGTTCACGCCGGCGCGCGTGATCATGCAGGACTTCACTGGCGTGCCCTGCGTTGTGGACCTTGCCACCATGCGTGAAGCAGTCAAGGAACTCGGCGGTGACCCCAAGCGGGTCAACCCGCTGGCTCCTGCCGAAATGGTGATCGACCACTCCGTGCAGATCGACTTCTCCGGCAACTCCGGCGCACTGGAGCGCAATATGGAGATCGAGTACCAGCGCAACGGCGAGCGGTACCAGTTCCTGCGGTGGGGCCAGACAGCGTTCGACGACTTCAAGGTCGTCCCGCCGGGAACCGGCATCGTGCACCAGGTCAACATCGAGTACCTGGCCCGCACCGTCATGACCCGCGAAATTGACGGCGTTGTCCGGGCCTACCCGGACACCTGCGTCGGCACCGACTCCCACACCACCATGGTCAACGGCCTGGGTGTGCTGGGTTGGGGCGTCGGCGGCATCGAAGCCGAGGCAGCCATGCTCGGCCAGCCCGTCTCCATGCTGATCCCGCGCGTCGTGGGCTTCAAGCTGACCGGGTCCATCCCGGCCGGCGCGACCGCCACCGACGTCGTCCTGACCATCACCGAGCAGCTGCGCAAGCACGGTGTGGTCGGCAAGTTCGTGGAGTTCTACGGCGAAGGCGTCGCGGCTGTGCCGCTGGCCAACCGCGCCACCATCGGCAACATGAGCCCGGAGTTCGGCTCCACGGCCGCCATGTTCCCGATCGACGGCGTCACCCTGGACTACCTGCGCCTCACCGGCCGCTCGGACGAGAACGTTGCCCTCGTGGAGTCCTACGCGAAGGAACAGGGCCTCTGGCACGATCCTTCCAAGGAGATCAAGTTCTCCGAGTACCTCGAGCTGGACCTGTCGACGGTTGTTCCGTCGATTTCCGGCCCGAAGCGCCCGCAGGACCGCATCATCCTCACGGAGTCCAAGGACCAGTTCCGCCAGGACCTGCGTAACTACGTGAAGGAAGAGCTGGTCGGCGGAAGCGTGGACGAGGCAATCGACGAAAGCTTCCCGGCTTCCGACGCGCCGTCGTTCACGGGTTCCGCAAGCCACCTCACCGACGAGGCCCCGCACGCGCACGGCCCGGCGTCGGACGGCCGCCAGTCCAACCCGGTCAGCGTCAAGACCGCGGACGGCCGCGAGTTCGAACTGGACCACGGCGCAGTGACGATCGCCTCGATTACGTCCTGCACCAACACGTCCAACCCGTCCGTGATGCTGGCCGCCGCACTGCTGGCCCGCAACGCCGTCGACAAGGGCCTGACCTCGAAGCCGTGGGTCAAGACCTCCGTGGCTCCCGGTTCCAAGGTTGTCACCGACTACTACAACAAGTCGGGCCTGACCCCGTACCTGGAGAAGCTCGGCTTCTACATCGTCGGTTACGGCTGCGCGACCTGCATCGGCAACTCCGGCCCGCTCGACGCGGAAATCTCCGAGGCCATCCAGGCCAACGATCTTTCCGTCACCGCCGTGCTCTCCGGTAACCGCAACTTCGAAGGCCGGATCAACCCGGACGTGAAGATGAACTACCTGGCCTCCCCGCCGCTGGTCATCGCTTACGCCCTGGCCGGAACCATGGACTTCGATTTCGCCAACGATGCCCTGGGACAGGACGAGGCCGGCAACGACATCTTCCTGAAGGACATCTGGCCGAACCCGGTCGAGGTCCAGCAGGTCATCGACTCCTCGATCGACAAGGAAATGTTCGCCCGCGGCTACGAGGGCGTCTTCGAAGGCGACGACCGCTGGAAGGCAC
This sequence comes from Arthrobacter sp., assembly GCA_035467435.1. Taxonomy (GTDB): domain Bacteria; phylum Actinomycetota; class Actinomycetes; order Actinomycetales; family Micrococcaceae; genus Arthrobacter. Next base: position 10,341 of record DATITT010000246.1, read on the forward strand.
TCTCCACTCCGGCCGGCGACACCTTCGCCTGGGATCCGAAGTCCACGTACGTCCGGAAGCCCCCGTACTTCGACGGCATAAAGGCACAGCCGGAGCCCGTCAAGGACATCACCGGCGCCCGGGTGCTGCTGAAGCTTGGCGACTCCGTCACCACGGACCACATCTCCCCGGCAGGCTCGTTCAAGTCGGACACCCCGGCCGGGCAGTACCTGCTGGCCAACGGTGTGGAGCGCAAGGACTTCAACTCCTATGGCTCACGCCGTGGCAACCATGAGGTCATGATCCGCGGAACGTTCGCGAACATCCGGATCAAGAACCAGATCCTGGACGGCGTCGAGGGTGGCTTCACCCGCGACTTCACCCAGGCCGGCGGTCCGCAGGCCTATGTCTACGACGCCGCGCAGAACTACCAGGCCGCCGGCATCCCGCTGGTGGTCCTGGCCGGCAAGGAGTACGGCTCCGGCTCATCCCGTGACTGGGCAGCCAAGGGCACCGCACTCCTGGGCGTCAAGGCTGTCGTGGCCGAAAGCTACGAGCGCATCCACCGCTCCAACCTGATCGGCATGGGCGTCCTGCCCCTGCAGTACCCGGCCGGCCAGAACGCTGCCAGCCTCGGGCTGACCGGCACGGAAACCTTCGCGGTTGAGGGCGTCACCGCCCTCAACGAAGGCACCACGCCGAAGACGCTCAAGGTCACCGCCACTGCCGAAGACGGCACCGTCACGTCCTTCGATGCGGTCCTGCGCATCGATACCCCGGGCGAGGCTGACTACTACCGCAACGGCGGCATCCTGCAGTACGTGCTGCGCCAGATCTCCGCGAACTAGCGGAATGATCCTCCCGCAGGGGAGGAACAGTGGCCAGGTGCGAAAGCCCCGGCCGGTCCCTGACCGGCCGGGGCCTTTTCGTGCCCAGCGCGTTCCGGCACGAGGCCTACTCCGGAGGCGTTAGAGTTAAAAGGCATGTCTACCACCCGAAGGAGGGGCCGTTGGGAATCTTGGAGACCATCCGGAATCCGCAGGACCTGAGCAAGTTGTCAGAGGCGCAGCTGGATCAGCTGGCAGCCGAGGTCAGGGAATTCCTGATCGGCAACGTCTCCCAGACGGGCGGGCACCTGGGCCCGAACCTTGGTGTCGTCGAACTCACCATCGCGGTCCACCGGATCTTCGATTCCCCCCGCGACAGCATCGTCTTCGACACCGGCCACCAGTCCTACGTCCACAAGCTCCTCACCGGGCGCCAGGATTTCAGCACCCTGCGCCAGCAGGGCGGCATGTCCGGCTACCCGGACCGCGCCGAATCCGTGCACGACATCGTCGAAAGCTCGCACGCGTCCTCCTCGCTCTCCTGGGCGGACGGGATCTCCCGCGCCCGGCAGCTGACCGGCGACGGCGACCGCTACGTCATCGCCGTCGTGGGTGACGGTGCCCTGACCGGCGGCATGGCCTGGGAGGCCCTGAACAACATCGCCGCGGACAAGAAGCGCCGCGTCGTGATCGTTGTGAACGACAACGGCCGCTCCTACGCCGCGACCGTGGGCGGATTCGCGGACTACCTGGCCTCGCTGCGCCCCACCATCGATTCCTTCCGCGCCGCGCCGGCCTATGAAGGCACCCTGGACTGGTGGCGGAAAAAGCTGCAGAACGGCGGCCCCGCGGGCCAGTTCACGTACCGCAGCCTGCATGCCATGAAGAAGGGCGTCAAGGACTGGTGGGCACCGCAGGGCATGTTCGAGGACCTCGGGATGAAGTACATCGGACCCGTGGACGGCCACAACCTCCAGGCCATGGAGCACACCTTGGCCACCGCCAGGAACTATGCCGGTCCCGTGATCGTGCATGCCATGACCGAGAAGGGCCACGGCTACGCGCCCGCCCGCGCCCATGAAGCGGACCAGTTCCACGCTGTCGGGATCATCGACCCGGAGACGGGCGAGCCCACCGAGGTCGGCGGCGCGAAGTCCTGGACCGCCGTCTTCGCCGACGAGATCGCCGACATCGCGGACGAGCGCAAGGACATCGTCGGCATCACGGGCGCCATGCTGATACCCGTCGGGCTGCACAAGTTCGCCGCCCGGCACCCGGAGCGGGTGTTCGACGTCGGCATCGCCGAACAGCATGCCCTCACCTCCGCCGCCGGTATGGCGTTCGGCGGGCTGCACCCCGTCGTCGCCGTCTACGCGACGTTCCTGAACCGCGCCTTCGACCAGCTCCTGATGGACGTCGCCCTGCACAAGGCCGGTGTCACCATTGTCCTGGACCGCGCCGGCGTCACCGGGCCGGACGGCGCCAGCCACCACGGCATGTGGGACATGGCCATGGTC
>DATITT010000247.1:0-6545 GCA_035467435.1 Arthrobacter sp.
CTGCAGTCCGGGGCGTTCCACGGTGATCCGGGGTTCCGGATCACCCAGGTCATTCAGGGTGCCGGTGGAGTGGGCCGCGTCGCGGACCACGTCCAGGGCCGTCACGGCCCGGAGCATCCCGAGATTGGTCTCAATGCCGTCGATCCGGGTGGCCTTCAGCGCTGCGCCGAGCCGGTCGAAGGCCTGGTTCCGGTCCGTGCCGGTGGTGATGATCTTGGCCAGGAGCGGATCGTAGCTGGTGGACACCTCGCTGCCGGTTTCCACCCAGGCGTCCACACGCACCCCGTCCGTCCCGGGGTAGACGGCGTTGGTGACCGTTCCGGAACTCGGCTGGAAGTTGCGGGCCGGGTCCTCGGCGTAGAGGCGGGCCTCGACGGCGTAACCGGAGACGGGGATGCTGTCCGGCCGCCCGGCCAGCACACCGGCTGCCCCGGTCCCGCCCTGGGCCAGCCGGAGCATCCACGCCACGAGGTCCACGCCGGTGATGGCTTCGGTGACGGGGTGTTCCACCTGGAGCCGGGCGTTGACCTCCAGGAAGGACGCTTCCTGGCGGGCCGGGTCATAGACGAACTCCACGGTCCCGGCCGAGCGGTAGTCCAGCGATCCGCAGAGGGCCCGTGAGCTGCGGTGCAGTTCGTCCCGGAGTGCCGCCGGCAGATCCGGCGCGGGCGCTTCCTCCAGCACTTTCTGGTGGCGGCGCTGCAGCGAGCAGTCCCGGTCGCCCAGGCTCACCACCCGGCCCCCGCCGTCACCGAAGATCTGGACTTCCACGTGCCGGGCATGTTCCACGTACCGCTCGGCGAAAACGCCGGCGGTGCTGAAGCTCGCTCCGGCGAGGCGCGCCACCCGGGGGAAACCCTCGGTGAGCTCGTCCTCGGTGCGGCACACGGTCATCCCGATGCCGCCGCCGCCGCCCGTGGCCTTGAGCATCAGCGGGAAGCCGATGTCCCGGGCGGCGAGCACGGCGGCGTCCACGTCCGGAAGCAGGTCCGATCCGGCGATCATGGGCACACCCGCGGCCCGTGCGGCGTCCCGCGCGGTGTGCTTGGTGCCGAAGATCCGGAGTTGTTCCGGCGTGGGCCCGACGAAGACCAGCCCGGCGGCCTCCACGGCCTCGGCGAAGCCGGCGTCCTCCGAGAGGAACCCGTAGCCGGGGTGGATGGCGCCGGCGCCGGTGGCCGCGGCCGCCGCCAGCAGGGCCTCGACCTTGAGGTAGGAGTCCTTGGCCGGGGCGGGGCCCAGGAGCACGGCCTCATCCGCCAGCCGGACGTGGCGGGCGCCCCGGTCGGCTTCGGAGTACACGGCCACGGTGCGCAGCCCGATTTTCCGGGCGGAGTCGATGATGCGGCAGGCGATTTCGCCGCGGTTGGCGATCAGCAGGGTGTCGAAGCGGTTCACAGGGCAGCCTCCGGGCGGGCGACGATCATGCGGACGGGCGTGGGGTTGAAGCCGTTGCACGGATTGTTGATCTGCGGGCAGTTGGAGACCAGCACCAGGGTGTCCACCTCGGCGCGGAGGGCCACGCGCTTGCCCGGGGCGGAGAGGCCGTCCACGATCCCGAGGGCCCCGTCCGGGTCCACCGGGACGTTCATGAACCAGTTGATGTTGGAGACCAGGTCACGTTTCCCCAGCCCCCAGCGGGAACCCTCGATCAGGAAGTTCTCCACGCAGGCGTGCTGTTCGCGGGTGTGCTGGCCGTAGCGCAGCGTGTTGGATTCCTGCGAGCAGGCCCCGCCAATGGTGTCGTGGACGCCCACCTCGTCCGCCACGACGGTCATCAGCGGCTGGCCGGCGTCGGAGCGGAGGACGGAGCCGGTGGTCAGCACGATGGAGCGCTGCGCGGCGAGGGTGACGGCGGCGGAGTAGCGCACTTCCGTGTCGCCGGCGGCGTAGAGCAGGCAGTCCACCGCCTGGTTGCCGTCCAGGTCCACGATGGTCAGGACGTCTCCGGCGGCCACCACGGCGGACCAGGGTCCGCGCGCTTCCACGTATTCGTCGAGGATGACGGCGCCGGCCGCGAGCGCTGTCTGGCTGGCGGTGTCGGCCGGGGGTGTCAGGGTGTCAGTCGCGGTGTTCATCGGGCGTTCCTTGCCGTGAGGTCGTGGTCGGTGTTGTTCAGGGCCTGCCGGTGTTCGGGGGCCAGCGGCCCGGTCAGGAGCCCCTCCCCCAGCAGGCGGAGGTCTTCCGGGGCGTGCCAGGCGACGACGTCGACGGCGGTTCCGGTGAAGTCCGGCCGCGGATCCAGCGGGTGGGCGGTATTGGCCAGGAGCACCACGGCGTCCATCTGCAGAAGGATCTCGACGGCGGCCCCGGCGCCGGCGGCACCGGTGAACCGGATACTGCCGTCCGGGTCAACCCGGATGCCCTTGAACAGGGAGAGCGACGGCGCCACGTCCCGTGCGCCGAGCCCCTGCTTCAGTGCGGCCAGGGTGAGCAGTTCCCGCCCGGCGGGCGAGCTGCTGTGGGCGGTGCCGGCGCCGTAGCGGGCCGTGTTCCCGGCCAGCGTGGTGGTGCCGGTCAGCGCGTCGTGGTGGGCGGAGGTGTCGGCCACGATGGTGCCCATCAGCCGGCCGGCGTCGGAGAGCAGCGGGTGGCCCGCGGTGGGGTACGCCTGCCACGGGACCTTGACGGTGTCCGCCATATTGAGCCGTTCGTGCAGTGCCCCGCTCCGGTAGAGCAACACGTGGACGCAGGCATCGCCGTCGGTGTCCGTGAGCCGGATCCGGGTTCCGCGGGCCAGCGGCAGCGCGGTGTAGCGGCCGAAGGCCACGGATTCGGCCCAGCTCAGGCGTTCCCTGGCGGCCTCGGGCAGCCCGGCGGTGTACCTCGCCGGGGCGGAGGCGGCCGGGACGTGCCGCATGGTGTCCGCGGTGCGGCCGTGCTGGTCCCGGGCGTGCGCGCGGGCTCCGGCGGTGGTGGCGGTGGCTGGTGTTTCGGTGGTCTGTGTCATGTCAGTCCTGGAGTGGGTCGTGGAGTTACGCGGGCGGTGCGGTGGGGCTTGGGTGCGGTCAGGCGTTGGTGCGGACGGCCGAGCGGGCACTGGTGCGCCGGATCCAGAGGCCGAGGAGGAGCACGATGCCCACCATCAGCGGGGCGGAATAGAGCAGGATGCCGTTGTCTCCGGAGGGGTCGTAGACCTCGGGCCGGGGCCAGGCGAGGTTGACCACCATCACGGCGCCGTAGAGCACCGCGAGGATGTTGATGGGCAGGCCCCAGCGTCCCAGCGAGAACAGCCCGGCCGGCATGGTCTGGCCCACCCGGTCCCAGTCGCCGCGGAGGCGGTTCAGGAGCTGCGGCACGGTGACCAGGAGGTAGGCCAGGTACACCATCACGATGCAGACGCTGGTGAGGGTGGTGAACAGTGCGGCGTTGCCGACGTTGATGGCGAGGACGCCCACGGCCAGGGCGCCGATGGCAATGGAGGGCCACATCGGGGTGCCGCGGGTGGGGTGGACGGAGGAGAGCAGGGCGGAGGCGGGGAGTTTGCCGTCCCGCGCCATCGAGAACACCAGGCGCGACCCGGCCGTCTGGATGGCCAGGGTGCAGACGAAGATGGCCACGGCCACGTCCACCAGGAGCACTTTGCCCCAGAACGTGCCGAGGACTGCGGTCAGCACGTACGGCAGGCCCTCGGTGGCGAGCCGGCCGTCGTCGAGGCTGGGAGCGGCCATCAGCGCCGTCACGATCATCAGCGCCCCGCCGATGCCGGAGATGATCAGGGCCGAGAGGATGGTCCGGGGTGCCGTGCGCCGCGGGGACTTCGTCTCTTCGGAGAGCTCGCCGGCGGAGTTGAAGCCCACCATAACGTAGGCGGCCATCAGGCCCGAGACCATAAAGGCACCAACGGCTCCGAGGTCGGATCCGGCCATGACGGTGGTGTCCATGACGACGTCGGGCCCGCGCTGGGCGGCGGTGATGAGCGCCAGGATGACGGCGACGACGCCGACGATTTCGCAGGTCACCCCGACGGAGTTCACATGGGCCATCAGCTTGACGCCCAGGGAGTTGATCACGGTGGTGATCACCAGCAGGATGGCTCCGAGGACGACGGCGTTCGCGGCGCCGCTGGTGGTGTTCAGGGCCGGGTCGCCGCCCACCAGCTGGAATCCTTCCCAGAGCTGGGGCAGCACCACCTGCATGGCGATGGCGGCGGCGGCGGCGGTGACCACCTGCGCCAGGGCCATGAACCAGCCGGCGAACCAGCCCACCGTTTCACCGCCCACGCGCCGGGCCCACTGGTAGACCGCCCCGGAGAGCGGGTAGCGTGCGGCGAGCTCCGCGAAGTTCAGGGCCACCAGCAGCTGGCCGAGCAGCACCACCGGCCAGGTCCAGAAGAACGCCGGGCCGGCAAAGGAGTAGCCGAACGCGAAGAGCTGGAAGATGGTGGTCAGGATGGAAACAAAGGAGAAGCCTGCCGCGAAGGAGGCGTAGCGGCCCAGTTTGCGGTGCAGGGACGGCTCGTAGCCAAGCGACGTGAGGTCTGCATCATCCGTCTGCGCGGATGAAGGAAGAACTGTGGTTGTCATCGGAATCTCCGGGGCTGGAACGGCGTGGGGGTTGAGGCGTTCCGGCAAATGCAGCGCTGGGCCCAACGCTGCGGAATACCGGTCACTTGATAGTTTTCCAGCCGGAGATCCCGAACTCGTTTCGCCCGTGTAAAAGGTAGATAGCCGTATCATTTCGGTGATGTTTCCGCGATCTCACCGGGCTGCGGGCGGCGGCGGAGGGCCCCGCCGGAGTGCAAGAATGATGCCGTGACCACAACCGGCCCGGGGCGCCCCCGCAAGCAGCAACCCTCCCGACCGGGGGCCACGGCCCGTGAGGAAATCCTCGACGCGGCCGCCGAACTCTTCACCACGCAGGGGTACGCCACCACCTCCACCCGCTCCATCGCGGAGGCCGTGGGGATCCGCCAGTCCTCGCTCTATCACCACTTCGGCACGAAGGACGACATCCTTGAGGTGCTGCTGGCGGGCACCGTGGCCGGCGGCCTGGCCTTTGCCCGCAGGGTCTGGTCAGGCAAGGACGGTGACGGAAGCCCGACGGCGGCGGCGGCGCGGCTGCACGCCGTCGCCCTCTATGACGGAACCCAGCTGTGCAACGCCCGGTGGAACCTCGGGGTGCTCTACAACCTGCCGGAGGCGCGCAGCGCCCGGTTCCACAGCTTTATGGCGGACCGGAAGGAACTCCGGGGGCTGTACCAGCGCCTGGGGGCGGAACTCCCGGGGAACGGCTGGGCCAGTCCCAGCCAGAACGGGGATCTGGCCTTCCGGCTGGTGGAGTCCCTGGTCAGCCTCCGCGCCGACGGGCTCGCCACAGCGGAGTCCCCGCTGCAGGCGGCCGACGCCGGTATTGTCCTCAGCGGTTTGGCGGACAGCCTGGCGGCAATCCGGACCCGGAGTGGAGCGCTCGTGGCGGGCAGTGGCCCTGCTTAGAGCCCGGACGAATCCGGACGCGCAGCAAGCGCCCCTTCAACCTCCAACAGGAACTTCCGTCCGCCGCCGGTCAGGGCCGCCACTTCACTGAAAGTGCGTTCCGGAACTTTCAACTGCAGGCAGTCCAACGTCCAGCGCACGTCCGCATAGAGCTCCCTGGCGACGTCCAGCGGCACCGGTTTGCCACCCTCCATCCGGAACCCCTCCACGGTCAGGGTGTCCGCGACGATCTGTTGCCGGCGGTCCCATGACGGCGTGGAGCCCTCGAGCAGCCAGTGGACCACCATACGGGTCACCACGGCCGTCGCCTGGTCGGCCGGGAAGGCCACCGTCTCGACGAGGTAGTCCCACAGCGGGCGGCCGCCGTCGCGCATCTTGCGTCCGGCCGGTGACAGGACCAGCTTTCCTTTGCTCTTCCGCAGCAGCTTCCAGGCCTGCAGCTGCTGCCGGAGCCTTAGAACGGGCAGGGTCTGGCTTTCGCGGTTCGCCGCACCGGGCCAGCGGTAGGCCCAGCCGAGGTCCCGGACGGCCTCGCTGACCGTGGCAGGTTTGAGGTAGCCGTCCTGGGTTAATGGCAGGCCGTCCGCGCCCGCCCGGAGCAGCAGCCACTGCACGGGACGGACGACGGCGTCGACCTCCTCGTCCGTGGGCGGATCCGGCCAGAGGCGTTGCGCCAGCTCGTCCAGACGGCTGTTGAGCGCGGCGGCGTCGAACGCGTCCGGCGCGAAGGTGCCGGCGTCCTGGCCCGTTGCGAACTGGTACCAATCGGAGAGCTCTTTGTGTTCCTCATGCGAGGGATCGGCCAGGGCTTCAATGAGGCGCGCATAGCCGTAGGTCCCGCCGGAGTCCTCCACCGGGCCCCGGCTGGCGCCTCCGATGCAGCGCACGGTACCGGCCGGCAGTTCGGCGGGCCCCATCACTTCAAAGGTGTGCGTCCACGCATCGCCAAAGTCGTACTCGTACTCAAACAGCGTGCCCGGCCCGGCCTGCTGCGCGTCCAGGAGTTCAAAGAGCACGACGCTCGACGCCGGCTCGTCGCCCATCTCCTCCGCCGCGTCGTCGGGGCCGATGATGACGCGGGGCTGGCCGAGCCGGTCCACACACCGGATG
>DATITT010000248.1:0-4478 GCA_035467435.1 Arthrobacter sp.
CCGGAAGCTAAGACCCACAGCGCCGATGGTACTGCACCCGGGAGGGTGTGGGAGAGTAGGTCACCGCCGGAACATCATTAAACGGTCGAGAGCCCCAACCACACGGTTGGGGCTCTCCCGCATTTAACCCCCAAACCACAAACCCCGGAACCTGGGCTGGGGGCTGCCGGCCTCCCCAGGTCCGGCAGCCCCCCGCCGCCTGTGAGGCTTGACCCTGCCGGGGTCGATGCCGGCACGCAAACGGTCGACCCGGTCCGTCCAGGAGGCGAGGCAGCACCAGGCCGCGGGTAGAGTTGATGCCCATGGATAACCTCTTCAGCCACGCAGCCCCTGACGCCGCCGAGACGCCGGAACCGGCAGCGGCCGACGGGCTGGATCCCGTCGTTTGCACCGTCATCGTCCCGGGGGCGGTGGCGCGTGCCTTTGTTGGATTCACCGAACACACACACCTGTGGTGGCCGCTCGGGGAGCACAGCGTCTTTGGTGCCGGCTCCTATGTGGAATTCGAAGAGAACCTGATCCTGGAAAGCGCGGACGACGGCAGGACCGCCATCTGGGGGTCCATCGATGACTGGCAGCCGCCGCTGTCCTTCCATGCCAGCTGGCACCCCGGCTCCTCTGCCGTGTGGTCCACCGAGCTGCGCGTCGCATTCCGGGCTGTGGAGGACGGCACAGAGCTCCGTCTCGTGCACAGCGGATGGGAAGGCGCCGAAGACCCAGGCGCAACCCGGGCAGAGTACGCCGCCGGGTGGCCCGGGGTGCTGGACCGCTTCGTGCGCTTCATGGGAACCGGTGGCTAGACCTGCCCTGCGGCAGGTTCGGCGTAGCTTCGGGGGCAACCCGTTGCCGGCAGAACGGGGCTGCCGCGGGGCGCCGCTGCCCCGAGCCACGCCACAATCGACAGCCCACTCCGGCGCTCCCGGGTCTGCGCCTTAGACTGAAGGCCGGATTCGACGAACTGGAGACCGCATGAGCATCATCGACGAGCTCACCTCTGCCCTGGGCCCGGCCAAAGTCGCCGTGGACGCCCCCACGCTCACTGTCTATGCCGTGGACCAAGCGCCGGTGCTGGACTACCAGCTGCCGCAGGCCGTGGTCCGGGCCGAAACCATCGAGGACGTCCAGGCCACCGTCCGCGCCTGTGCCGCCCGCGGGGTCCCGCTGGTGGCCCGCGGCGCCGGGACCGGTGTCTCCGGGGGTGCCCATGCGAGCAAGGACTGTGTCGTGCTGAGCCTGGAACGGATGAGCCGCATCCTGGAACTCAACCCCGACGACGAAACTGCCGTCGTCGAACCGGGGGTCATCAACGCGGACCTCAACGCGGCCGCCGCAGCCCACGGACTTATGTACGCCCCGGACCCGGCCAGCTATAAGCAATCCACCATCGGCGGCAATGTTGCCACGAACGCCGGCGGCCTGCGCTGCGCCAAGTACGGGGTGACCCGGGACTCGGTGCTGGCGCTCGACGTCGTGCTGGCGGACGGATCGCTCATCCACACCGGCCACCAGACCTTCAAGGGCGTCGCCGGCAACTACCTCACCGGGCTCTTCGTCGGCTCCGAGGGGACGCTGGGGATCGTCGTCGGAATCACCGTCCGGCTCAAGTACCTCCCGCAGGACGTGCACACCATCGCAGCCTTCTACCCGGACTTCCGCAGCGCCGCGGCGGGCGTCCTCGCCGTGGGCCGGGCACGCGTGCAGCCGGCCATCATGGAACTCCTCGACAGCGGCACGCTGGCGCAGCTCGACGCGCTCCACGGCTCGGACCTCGCCGCCAGGGGACAGTCCCTGCTGCTGATCCAGACCGACGGCTTCGGCGCAGCGGCGGAGGCAGCAGCGATCCGGCCCGTCCTCGTGGCCGGCGGCGCGGTGGTGACCATGGAGGCCAGCGCGGAGGCGGAGCGGCTGGTGGAGCTACGGCGCCACAGCCGCGGCGTGGAAGTCGACGACGAATACCGCGTGGGCGAGGACGTCGCCGTCCCACGCTCCCGGCTGGTCGACTACGTGGAAGCCCTCGCGACCATGGCGGCAACGCACGGGGTCAAGCTCAAGGTGGTGGCCCACGCCGGCGACGGCAACCTGCACCCCACGTTCTGGGTGGACCGGGTGGACAACACCGTGGCCACGGACGCCATGACGCGCCTCGGGGCAGCATTGGACGAATCCATTACCGTGGCCCTGGCCATTGGCGGCACCATCACGGGGGAGCACGGGATCGGCCAGTACAAGCTGCGCTGGCTCGGGCTGGAACAGAAGGAACCCGTGCGGGAACTGCAGCGCCGGATCAAGGAACTGTTTGACCCGGCCGGCATCCTGAACCCCGGCAAAGCGATCTAGCGCGGCTGTGCTACGACCAGGCTTCCCGGAGGACAGCGCCGCGGCAGCCTAGTCGTCGGAATCGGGGTATTCGTCGACGGACTCGTCGGCGCCGTAGCGGGATTCCTCCGTTTCGACCTCCAGGATCTTGAGCAGCCCCGTGTCCGGGTTCAGCATGATGGCCGCCTCGTCCCGGCGGTGGCGCAGCTCGGAGTCAATGTAGGACTGCACGGCTTCGGCCAGCGGGATGTGCCGGTTCTCCTTCTCGGACATGTACCAGCGGTGCTCCAGGATCTCGTGCACCGCCTCCGCAGGCTCCAGCTTCCCGGACAGGTCGCGGGGGATGGACCGGACAATCGGTTCGAAAATCTGGCTGACCCAGAGGTGGGCGCTGTATTCCTCGTCCATCCCGGGGTTGTTGTCCGCACGGAAGGAGTCCATGTCGTTCAGGAGCCGGCGGGCCTGGTTTTCCTGGGCGTCCAGGCCGGTCAGGCGCAGCAGCCGGCGCTGGTGGTGGCCGGCGTCGACCACCTTGGGCTGAAGCTGGATCGTGGAACCGTTCTGCGTCGTCTTGATCGCGTATTCCTCGACGTCGAACCCCAGTTCGTTGAGCTTCCGGATGCGGGCTGCCACCCGCCAGCGTTCACCGATCTCAAACGATTCCTTCTCCGTCAGTTCGGTCCAGAGGCGACGGTAGCTGTCCATGATGAGTTCACTCGTGGCCACTGGGTCCACTTTTTCCTCGATCAGGCCGCCGTCGAGCAGGTCCATGAGTTCACCGGCGATATTGACCCGGGCGATCTCCAGATCGTATTCGCGCTGCCCCGTGGACAGGTCCGGATACAGCTCGCCGGTCTCCGCGTCCACGAGGTAGGCGGCGAACGCGCCGGCGTCGCGGCGGAACAGCGTGTTGGAAAGCGAGACGTCGCCCCAGTAGAAGCCGATCAGGTGCAGGCGCACCAGGAGCAGGGCCTGGGCGTCGATCAGACGGGTGAGCGTGTCCTTGCGCAGCATCTGCGAGAAGAGGGCGCGGTACGGCATGGAGAATTTCAGGTGCCGGGTGACGAGCACGGGATTCAGCGGGCGGCCGTCCGGCGTCGTGCGGCCGGTGATGACGGCGACCGGTTCCACGCAGGGCACGTCCAGCCGGGCGAGCTTGCGGAGCATGTGGTATTCGTGGCGGGCCACGTGTTCCGATGTTTCCTTGATGGCGATGACGGAGCCGCCGAGGTGGGCGAAGCGCACAATGTGGCGGGAGATTCCGCGGGGGAGCGCGGCGAGGTGTTCGGCCGGCCAGTCCTCCAGCGCGATGTGCCACGGCAGGTCCAGGAGCTCCGGCTCGGTGGCGGCGGCGGTGATGCTCAGCGAGCTCGACGCCACGGACCCCTTGCTGTCATTGGCACTGGCGGCTTCGAACCGGGGCAGCTTGCCGATCTGGCCGTAGTCGGTGGGTTCGTCGTGCCACCGGGCGCCGTTTTCCTCGGTGATGTGGTTGTCCTCGGTCATAAGCCAATTCTTCCGTACTAGGGGCAGCGGCCCTAACGAAAGGGTGCTGCCGGGTAAGTTAAAGCCCGACGGCGGCCCTCCAGTGGGGAGGACCGCCGTCAGTCGTGCGGGGTGCCGGTGGGAGGGACTAGCCGCCCAGGCGCAGCCCCGTCTTGGTGTCGAACAGGTGTACGTGGCCTGACTGCGGGCGGACCCAGATGGACTCGCCCTTCATCGGGGGGCGGCGGCCGTCGACGCGGGCCACGATGTCGTGGGTCTTGCCGTCAAGCGTGGTGTGGCCGTAGACGTAGGCGTCGGCGCCGAGTTCCTCGACGACGTCGACCTCGACCTGGAGGCCTTCGCCCTGGGCGACCTGCTCGAGGTCTTCCGGCCGGGAGCCGAGCGTGACGGTCTTGCCGTGGGCCTCTTCGAGGACGTTGCGCGGCACCGGGTAGATGGTGCCGCCGAACTGCACGCCGCCGTCGACGACGGGAAGCTCGAGCAGGTTCATCGCGGGGGAGCCGATGAAGCCGGCCACGAAGACGTTCTTGGGCTTGTCGTACAGGTTGCGCGGGGTGTCGACCTGCATCAGCAGGCCGTCCTTCAGCACGGCGACGCGGTCGCCCATGGTCATGGCCTCGACCTGGTCGTGGGTCACGTAGACCGTGGTGACGCCC
>DATITT010000249.1:0-33497 GCA_035467435.1 Arthrobacter sp.
CACGAGCGAGCTCTTGCCCGAGCCGGAGACACCCGTGAACACCGTCAGCCGGCGCTTCGGGATCTCGATGCTGATGTCCTTGAGGTTGTTCTCGCGGGCGCCCTGCACCCGGATCAGATCGTGGCTGTCAGCAACATGCACTGCGCCCGGCTGCGTGTCCGGCTGCTTTTCCGACGTCGTAGCCATGCTCATCGTGTCTCCCTCTCTTCGGCGGGGCCGCGGCCGGGGTCTCCGCCGGCGTCGTCTGGCTCTATCTAATCAGCTCCAGGCCCGCATCTGCGGACGGATCCATTGTCTTCTGCGCCGACCTCGCTGAGAATGAACCATGACGGTCTACCTGAGGTCCCTGGAAACTGCTGTCCCGCCAACTGTCCTGATCCAAACGGAGGCCCGGGACGTTTTCGCGGCCCAGCCGGGGCTCACCCGGCTGGGCACCCGTTTGGTCAGCACGTGCTTCGACTCCGCCGCCATCGACACCCGCCACACGGCTGTCGATGAACTGACCACGGACCGGCAGGCCGAAAGCCCGCGGTTTTTCGACGCCGGCACGGGACTGCTGCTCAGCCCCAGTACCAAGGTCCGCAACGATATTTTCGCCACCGAAGCCACCAAACTCTTCATTGAGGCAGCACAGAAAGCCCTCTTCGCCTGCCCCGGGATCACGTCCCTTGACATAACGCACCTCGTCACGGTGTCCTGTACCGGGTTCTTCAACCCCGGGCCGGACTACAAGATCGTCCGCGCCCTTGGCCTTGATCCCGCCGTGCAGCGCTACCACCTCGGATTCATGGGCTGTTACGCGGCGTTCCCCGCGCTGCGGGCGGCAAAATCCTTCTGCGAGGCGGATCCCGACGCCGTCGTCCTGGTCGTCTGCGCCGAGCTCTGCTCGCTGCACGTCCGGACCTCGAACGACCCGGACACCATCATGGGATCGGCGTTGTTTGCCGACGGCGCGGCCGCCGCGATCGTGACCGCCCGGGAGGACCAGGACGCACCGGCGCTTCTGCAACTGGACCACTTCGAAACTGTCCTGACCCCGGTCGGCGAGGAATCCATGGCGTGGAATATCGGCGATGAAGGCTTCGAGATGGTGCTGGGGAACTACGTCCCGCACATCATCGACGACCACATCATCGGTGCCCTGGAGCCGCTCCTCTCCCGTGAAGGTGCCCTGCGCGGTCTCCCCTACCGCGACATCCGGCACTGGGCCATCCACCCCGGCGGCCGCAGCATCCTGGACAAGGTCCAGTCCCGGCTGGAGTTGAGCGACGAGCAACTGGTCCCGGCCCGTGAGACCCTGCGCAACTACGGGAACATGAGCAGCGCCACCGTGCTCTTCGTACTCCGGCATATCCTTGACCTGCCGCCGGAGGACAGTGCCGACGACGGCGCGGAACGGATCTGCTCCATGGCCTTTGGGCCCGGGCTGACGGTTGAAACTGCGCTGTTCACCAAGCTCAGGAGCCCGCGCCGCGATCACCCGCCAACGCTGGCCGGGGATGCGGCGCAGACGGAGTCCGCCAGGGCCGATTCCGCCCAGCCGGAATCGGCCCTGGCCTGAAACCAGTGGACCTGCTGAGGAAACGAGCGGCGCACGCCGTTGAGGAGATGGACCTGCCCGGCTGTGATCCGGTCAGGCTGGACCGGACCTACGCCCAATTTGCCCTCGTGAACCGGGCCGTCTCCGGCTGGCGCGGCGTCTACCTGAGCCAGCTCAGGCCACGCCTCCGGAAGGGTGCCGCCGCCACTTTGCTGGACATCGGCTGCGGTGGCGGCGATGTGCCGGTAATGCTCTCCCGCTGGGCTGCCAGGGATGGGCTCCGGCTGGAGATCACAGCCATCGATCCGGATCCGCGCGCCAGCCGCTTCGCCGCGGAACGACACCCGGCCACCGGCGTGACGTTCCTTCAGTCCACGGCAGCCCAGCTCGCCGGCGAAGGATGCAGCTTTGACCTGGTGGTGTCCAACCACGTGCTGCACCATCTGTCCGGGGACGAGCTTCCGGCGTTCCTGACCGAGTCCGCAGGGCTCTGCCACGGCCGGGTCATCCACAACGACCTCCGGCGCAGCCCGGCCGCCTATGCACTCTTCTTTGCCGGCTCCTGGCCCTTCACCGGCTCCTACATCCGGCAGGACGGCCTCACCTCAATCCGCCGCAGCTACACCGCCGCCGAACTCCAGGCCGCCGCTCCCCCGGGCTGGACGGTCATCCGCCGCGCCCCCTTCCGAAATCTTCTGGTCCTCGACAAGGACAGGCCCCGTGGTTGAGGTCCTGGTGATCGGCGGCGGACCGGTCGGACTGTTCATGGCCGCGCTGCTCCTCCAGCACGGCGTAAGCGTCCGGATCCTGGAACAGCGGACCGGCGCCGAACCCCACTCCCGGGCCATCGGTATCCATCCCCCGTCGCTGGACGCGCTGCAGGGCATCGGCGTGGCACCGGCCATGGTGGCCGAAGGGGTCCCGATCCGGCGCGGTATCGCCGTTGGCGGCGGCCGGACCCTCGCCCGGATGTCCTTCGCCGGAGTCTCAGAGAACTTCCCGTTCGTCCTTGCCCTGCCGCAGTCCCGCACGGAAGCCGCCCTGGAGCGCCGCGTCCGGCAACTCGACCCTGACGCCCTGCACCGCGGCGTCCGGGTCGGCAGGCTGCACGACGACGGCGGCCAGGTCACCGCGGAAGCCACCGCGGGGGGCTCGGCGGTTCACTACACGGCGGCCATTGCCATTGCCGCCGACGGTGTCCGGTCCACGGTCCGCCCCCAGCTCGGCACGGCAGTCCGGGCGAAGGACCATCGCGACAGCTACCTGATGGGCGACTTCGCGGACGGCACCGGATTCGGTCCGGACGCGGCCCTGTTCCTGGAATCCGCGGGGATCGTGGAGTCCTTCCCGCTGCCCGGGATGCTGCGCCGCTGGGTGGTGCGCCTCGCATACCCCGGGGACGGCGGGGACACCGGCTGGCTCGTTCAAACCATCAAACAACGCACCGGAATCGACGTCGATCCCGGGAGCAACAGCATGCTGAGCCGTTTTGGCACCCGGACCCGGCTGGTACGCCGGATGGTGACGGGCCGGACGGTGCTGATCGGTGACGCCGCCCACGAGATCAGCCCGATCGGCGGGCAGGGCATGAACCTGGGCTGGCTGGACGCCGCCGCCCTGGCCCCGGTGGTTCACGCGTCGCTGCGCGGCGCGGACGTGGGAGCGGAACTACGGGCCTTCGAGGCCGGCCGCATGGCCGCAGCCGCCCGGGCGGCGCGCCAGTCCGAAATCAACATGGCCCTGGGCCGGTCCCTGCCGGCGGGACCGTGGGCACTGCGTAACCGCGCCGTGGCTGCGGCCGCCGCCGAACCCGGCATCCACGCGGTCGTGGCGCGCCGGTTCACCATGCAGTAGCTGCCGGAACGCAGCGCAGCAGGGTGGAGGCCAGCCCGGCTCAGGCGGGTGGGGGCGTGAAGTAGCAGTCGTAGCTGTCCTGGCTGACAACCCTGCCGTCCCGGACCTCGAAGACGGACGCGACCCTGGCCCGGATGACCTCGCCGGCGTCCCAGTGCGGCAGGTCCATCAGCAGTGTGGCGCTCCACTCGGCCTCCACCACCACACGGTTCACTTCACACGTCGTGCGCCGCACCACGAAGCGCTGCCCCGAGACGACTTCGTGGGCTGCCTCCGCCCCGGCCAGGGCCTCGTCACGGTTCCGGGTTGCTCCGGCCGGAGCCAGCAGATGGGGCGCCTCGCTCAGGGTGTAGTCCTCGGCCAGGAACGGGGCGATCTCCGCCGCCCCGCCGCCGCCTTCAATGGCGCGCAGCAGCGCGAGAACACAATCCAAGGGGGCCCGTGAAGTCATGGAACGAGACTAGCTGAACTCCCCGGCCGCCCCGGTCACACGGCCCTTTGCAGGGAATACTGCGATCCGCACGCCATCGCGGACGTAGCTGCGAATTTGTTACAGCGGCTTGCGGACGCCAGTAGTCTGTTGGCATGTCCCCTGACGCCAAGCCGACTGACTTCAGCGCCGCCCGCATCCACGAAACCGTCCAGCAGGTACTCACTGCCGGGATGCTCCCCAACATCGTCCAGGCCGGAAATCCAGTGCTCCGGCAGCTCGCAGCGCCCTTCGACGGGCAGTTGAACGACGCCGAACTGGGGCAGCTGATCGACCTGATGCGCAGCGTGATGCACAAGGCTCCCGGTGTGGGCCTCGCGGCACCGCAGCTCGGCATTCCGCTGCAGCTCGCCGTGCTCGAGGACCAGTTCGAGGTCGACCCCGAGGTCGCCGCGGCCCGCGGACGGGAACCGCTGCCGTTCTTCGCCATGCTCAACCCGTCGTACCGGCCGCTGGACGGCTCCGCCGTGGCGTTCTACGAAGGGTGCCTCTCAGTGAACGGGCTTCAGGCCGCCGTCAACCGGCCAGAGTCGGTGCGGCTGGATTTCACTGCACCGGACGGATCCCGGCAGCAGCGCGAGTTCACGGGCTGGCAGGCGAGGATCGTCCAGCATGAAACCGACCACCTGCACGGGATCCTCTACCTGGACCGCGCCGAGCTGCGTTCGCTCAGCAGCAACGCCGAGTACTCCGCACGCTGGGCGCAGCCCGGCATCAGCCTTGCCCGGAAGGAACTCGGGTTCCTGCCGGGCGTCTGACTCCCCGGCTGCGCCCCCTCAGTTCCGGGCCGCCGCGGCGGGATTTGCCGCCGTCGGCAGGTAGCGGGACCACCACTGCAGGATCTGGTCGAAGCGCTGCTTGCGGTGGTGCGGCGTCCCGGCACGCGACAGTTCATGGTTCTCTCCCGGGAAAACCAGGAACGCGGCCTCCACGCCGAGCTGTTTCAGTGCGGTGAAGTACCGCTGGCCCTGCTCCACCGGGCACCGGAGGTCCTCCTCGCTGTGGATGACCAGGGACGGTGTGCGTACCTGGTCCACCCGGGCCATCGGGCTTTGCGCCGCCATCTGCTCCGCGGAACGGCCGGTGTACTCCCCGCCGAAAAACCAGCCAATGTCGGAGGAACCGGTGAAGCTCACGGGATCGAGGAAGCCGCGTTCCACGATGGCGGCCTTGAAGCGGTGGTCGTGGCTGACGGTCCAGGCGGTGAGGTAGCCGCCGTAGGATCCTCCCATGATACCGAGCGCCCCGGCGTCGAGCTCCTCGAATTTGCCGAGCGCGCCGTCGAGGAAGGCCAGGATGTCCTGCATGTCCAGGGTGCCCATTTTCTCTTTGATGGCCCGCCCATGCTCCTGGCCGTACCCGGCGGAACCGCGGGGGTTGCACATCAGGACGGCGTACCCTGCCGCGGCGTAAACCTGGGCCTCATCAAAAAGGGCCCCGGTGAACTGGGCAAACGGGCCCCCGTGGATGTTCAGCAGGACCGGGTGGGGACCCTGACCCTGCGGTTTCACCAGCCAGCCGTGGACGGGGTAGCCGTCGCCGGAGGGGACCGTGAACCCGAGCGGTTCGAGAATTTCGGCGCCGGAGCGCAGCGGTGCGGAGAAATCGGTCAGGACGCGCAGCTGCCCGCCGTCGAGCACCGCGACGTCGCCCGCGGTGGAAGCGTCGGCGAAACTGAGCACCAGCGATTCTCCGCGGGCGGCGGCGCCGGTGACCACACGGTCGCCGCGGACCAGTGCCTGGTGGTTCCCGGAGGCCTGGAACTCGAGCAGCTGGACCGTTCCGCGGGCGTTGTTCAGCGGCAGCACCGAATCGGGACCGCCGAGTTCGAGCCTGCCGTTGCAGCCGAGGTCCATCGACTCGACGTCGCTCAGCCGCGTGGCGTCGCCGCCGCCCGCCGGCACCACGTAGAGCGCGGTGTTGCGTGCCACGAAGTCCTGGCCCGACGGGCCAAGATCCTGCGCCAGGAAGAACAGCCACTGCCCGTCCCGTGACTCGCGGACCGCATGGATGCTCTGCCGCCCGGTGTTGGCCGGGGCGACGGGTTCAGGCACCGCTCCCCCGGCGCCTTCCCCCACAGTGATGCGGTAGATGCCGCTGGCGAGATCGTTGTCGCTGCCTTCATGCAGGGCGGCCGTGAAGTAGATGGTGCGCCCGTCGGCACTGAAGCTCGCGCCGTTGTGGTCGGTGGCAGCGGTGGTCAGCTGCCGTGCGGCCGGCAGCAGCCCGGCCGGTGCGGCGCTGGTGGCGCCGGGCGCGGACGGACCGGCGGCAGCCGCGGTGCGGGCCTTCAGCACCCTCCCCTGGGGCGCCACCCTGGGTTCCGCGCCGGGATCCGGAACCTCGACGAGGAAGAGCTGGACCGGCTTGTCCGCGGTATACCCCACACCGTTCATCCGGTACTGGTAGTCGGTGATCAGCCGCGCGTCCTCGCTGCCGGCGGAAACCCCCTCGGTGCTGCCGTAGCGGCCGTCCTCCGGAGTCCGGGCGCTGTAGAGAATGTGCCGGGAATCGGGCGACCACGCGAACGCCGACACTCCCAGCAGCGCGTCGGTGACTGGCTGCGGCTCCCCGCCGCCGGCCTCCACGATATGGAGCTGGGGTTTGCCGCCGGCCGTGGCGCGCAGGAATGCCAGCACCTCTCCGTCCGGGGAGAAGTCCGGCGCCGTGTCGCGGAATCCGCGGGTCAGGCGGCGCGCGGGCCGGTCCCGGTCCAGCGGCACCGTCCACAACTGGCCAACGTACGCATCGGCGTCGAAGTCGGGCCGGACCACGGACACCACGGCACGTGTGCCGTCCGGGTGAAGTGCAGGGGCGGAGACGGAATTCAGCAGCGGCAGATGTTCAGATTTCACGTGTGCGAGCCTATCCCCAGTTTCCCCGGCAGTGAAATAGCTCACGCCGGCGGGCCGGGGCCCCGGGCGGTGCGGCCCTAACCGGCCCGGGCCGGGCACGCCACCCCTAGGATGGACACTATGCCCCCCGCCTCCGCCGCCTCCCTGCTGTGCCCGGTCTGCCGGAACCACCTCGGATTCAGCGACGACGCCGGCCGCACCCTCGGGTGTCCGGCCGGCCACCGCTTCGACGCGGCGAAACAGGGGTACTTCAACTTCCTCGTCGGTAAGGGCACCGTGTTCGAAGCGGACACGGCCGATATGGTGGCGGCACGTTTCGACTTCCTCTCCGCCGGCCACTACCGTCCCCTGGCCTCGGCCGTGGCGGAACTGGCGGCCCCGGCCCTCGCCGGCGGTGCCGCCGAAACCCCGGGGACGGTGCTGGACGCCGGCACCGGGACCGGCCACTACCTCCGGGCCCTGCTGGACCGGGCGGCGCTGGACCGGACGCCCGCCGCGGCGATCGGCCTGGACATTTCAAAGTTCGCCCTCCGCCGGGCCGCAAAGCTCAACCCGGACGCCGTTAACCTCGCCGGCGATGTGTGGCAGCCGCTGCCGGTCGCCGACGACGCCGTCGACGTCGTCACCGTGGTCTTCGCGCCGCGCAACCCGGCAGAGTTTGCCCGGGTGCTCCGCCCGGGCGGCCGGCTGGTTGTTGTCACTCCCCGGCCGGGCCACCTCGAGGAGGTGGCAGGCCAGGCGGGCATGCTGGGAATCGAACCGGCGAAGGACGAGCGTCTCGTGGCCTCGCTCGAGGGACACTTTTCGGCGGTCTCCGCCGACAACCTGGACGTGCCGCTCCTGCTGACCCCCGCGGACGTCACCAGGCTGGCGCTCATGGGACCCGCCGGTCACCACCTCGACCGCGGAGCGCTGGCGTCCCTCGAAGCCGGGCTCCCGCCGCTGACCCCCGTGTCGGCCCGGTTCCGGATCAGCGTTTTCGAGCCGCTCCGCTAGTGGTTCCACCAGTACCAAAGGCGTGCCCGGAGGTAACGACTTGGCCACTTTCGCCAAGTGCCTTCCCCGGCCCTCCGCAGGCGTTGCCGTTCGGCTTAGGATGGAATGACAGTAACTGAGGGTCTGCACCTGCAGCCCACGGGGGCGAAGGGGGAGAAGATGTTCGACTGGATAGCCGAAAACTGGTGGGCGCTGTGGCTCACGGCATTCCTGGTATTTGCCGTGGTCGAGATGATCACTCTCGACCTGTTCTTCATCATGCTCGGCGGCGGAGCCCTCGCCGGACTGGTGGCGGCACTGTCCGGCGCCGACCTTGGTCTGCAAATCGTGGCCTTCTGCGTGGTTTCCCTCCTGATGATCGGCTTCGTCCGCCCCGTCGCGCTCAAGCACCTGCGCAAAGGGCCGGCCGATCTCCGGAGCAACGTCGAACGGCTGATCGGCGAACCCGCCCTTGTCATGGAGCCGGTGACCGCCACCGGAGGCCTGGTCAAAATCGGCGGCGATGTCTGGAGCGCACGCTCCGAAACCGGAGTCCTGGCACCCGGACAGCATGCCATCGTCAGCGCGATCGACGGCGCGACCGCCG
The DNA here is from genome assembly GCA_035467435.1 of Arthrobacter sp. Classification (GTDB taxonomy): domain Bacteria; phylum Actinomycetota; class Actinomycetes; order Actinomycetales; family Micrococcaceae; genus Arthrobacter. The sequence goes on from DATITT010000249.1 coordinate 8,322, forward strand.
TCGTTGCCCCGGAGCCGGAAACCGCCATCCAATAGCCCACGAAAGAATTCCGGCGGCCGCCACCGGCGCCGGCCACGCGGCGGGACACCGCCGCACACCATAGCAAGACCAAATCTGGGGAATAGGTGATGTATGGATATCGCAGTCGCAATCGTGCTGCTGGTGCTCGTTGCGTTCGTAATTATCGTGCTCGTCCGGGCGGTGCGGATTGTCCCGCAGGCCCGCGCCGGCGTCGTCGAACGGCTGGGCAAGTACCAGCGCACACTGAACCCCGGCCTCACGATCCTGATCCCGTTCGTGGACCGGCTGCTGCCGTTGCTTGACTTGCGTGAACAGGTGGTCTCCTTCCCGCCGCAACCGGTGATCACCGAGGACAACCTGGTGGTTTCGATCGACACCGTGGTCTACTTCCAGGTCACCGATGCGCGGGCGGCCACCTACGAGATCGCCAACTACATCCAGGCGGTTGAACAGCTCACCACCACGACACTCCGCAACGTCGTCGGCGGCCTGAACCTCGAAGAGGCCCTGACCTCGCGTGACCAGATCAACGGGCAGCTCCGCGGCGTCCTGGACGAAGCGACCGGCCGCTGGGGCATCCGGGTCTCCCGGGTGGAGCTCAAGGCGATCGATCCGCCCCACTCCATCCAGGACTCCATGGAGAAGCAGATGCGCGCCGAGCGTGACCGCCGCGCCGCCATCCTCACCGCGGAAGGCACCAAGCAGTCCGCCATCCTCACCGCCGAAGGCCAGCGGCAGTCCTCGATCCTGAAGGCCGAAGGTGACGCGAAGGCGGCGATCCTCCGCGCCGACGGCGAGGCCCAGGCCATTCAGAAGGTGTTCGACGCGATCCACAAGGGCAACCCGGACCAGAAGCTCCTCGCCTACCAGTACCTGCAAACCCTGCCGAAGATCGCCGAAGGCTCCGCGAACAAGCTGTGGATCATTCCGAGCGAAGTCGGCGAAGCCCTCAAGGGCATCGGCACCGCGCTGGGCGGCAGCAAGGACGGCCAGTTCAATGACGGACTGTTCGGCCCCGACTCCGACGCCGCGGCGGAACCCGCTGCTCCCCGCCAGGCTGCGCCCGCCGCCGGCCCGGCCGCGGGGCACCCGGAGGCCTAGGCCGCTCAACGAACGGGGAGGCATCCGCGCGGCGGGTGCCTCCCCGTTGCGTTGTGCGGAACGGGCGCCGAGCCCCCGCAGGCTTTGCCCGGGGTGCCCTGTTCCCGTATACTTGAATATTTGTCCGGCTGGTTCAGTCCGGCGGAACAATTAGGCTTCGCAAAGCGTTTTATCCAGTGACGATTCATCCGGCTTGGGTCCAGTGAGACGGCGCAGTGCAAACAGTAGTCCGGCGCGGCCCCACGGCCCCCGGCTAACGCAGGGCATGACCCTGCGGACCGAATAGAGGGAGAAAAGATGAGCGATCGCAGCCTGCGGGGTATGCGCCTTGGCGCACAGAGCATGGAGACTGAATCCGGTGTTGAGCCGGCTCCGCGCCAGCGGGTCGAGTACCGCTGCGAGGACGGCGAGCAGGTATTCGTGACCTTCTCCTCCGAAGCGGAGATCCCCCCGGTGTGGGTGTCCAAGACCGGCAGGGAAGCCCTGCTCGTCGACGGCGAACGCCCTGTGAACCCCAACGAAAAGGCAGTCCGCACGCACTGGGACATGCTGCTGGAACGCCGGTCGCTGCCCGAACTCGAGCAGATCCTCGAAGACCGTCTCACGATCCTGCGGGAACGCCGCGGCGAACGGCGCTCGGCCTAGACAGCCCGCGCACCAGCCACTTCAAATGCCAAGGGCCGGTCACACATCGTCACGGACGGTGCGTGACCGGCCCTTGGCATTTACCGGCTCGCTCAGGCGGGCACAGGCTAGGCCTTTTTGCCGGTGAGCTTTCCGGCGAGTGTGTTCCAGCGGGCGGTGAGGCCCCATTTGGTGACATTGATCATGGCTTCGACCACGATGTTTCCGCTCATCTTTGAGTCGCCCAGCTCACGCTCGACGAATGTGATGGGGCGTTCGACGATCGTCAGGCCGAGCTTGGCGACGCGCCAGGCCAGGTCCACCTGGAAGCCGTAGCCGACCGAGTCGACGGTGTTCAGGTCCAGTTTCTCCAGCGTGGTCCGGCGGAACGCACGGAAACCGCCGGTGACGTCCTTGATCTTCACACCCAGCATGACCCGGGCGTAGGTGCTGCCTACGCGGGAGATCGCCTGCCGGTACAGCGGCCAGTTGACGACGCTGCCGCCGGGTACCCAGCGCGAGCCCATGGCAAGGTCGGCTCCCTGCTCCACGGCCTCAAGCAACTGGGGAAGCTGCTCCGGCTGGTGCGAGCCGTCGGCGTCCATCTCAACGAGGACGTCGTATCCGGCGTCCAGGCCCCATTTAAACCCGGCGATGTAGGCTGCCCCAAGTCCGGCCTTGCCGGCGCGGTGCAGAACATGGACCTGGCTGTCCTCAGCGGCGAAACGGTCCGCCAGCTGCCCGGTGCCGTCGGGGCTGTTGTCGTCGACAACCAGGACATCGGAGCCGGGCACCGCCGTGCGCAGGCGCCCGAGGGTCTTGGGCAACGATTCCAGCTCGTTGTAGGTCGGGATGATCGTGAGGACACGCACAGCGAGGCCTTTCCTTGAAGGGAGCAGTCGAGAGCCGGGCGGTCAGTGCTTAGCTGACACCAGGCGCAACTCTCCATTATAGGGAGTCGCCGTCCCTGCTGAAGCCGACGCCGGTCCCCGGGCAGGTCCACCCGCCTCGGGCCAGTTGCGGCAGGGCGCGAAAAGCGCCGCCGGAACCGTTTTCTGCTGCGAAGTGGACCCGCCCCTTGGGAGTACCCGTGGTCATGACCGGAGAAGCTGCCGGGGTGGCGGCAACCTGGAAATGACCGGGGGACGTCCGGAGTCTGCGGCCTGCACAACCCTCCGTTGACCCTCAATGCTACGGGGCGGCCCTGATCTGTCAACCGCTCCGTGACCTGCCGTTTCGCCCATCGTCGCAGGTCAGAGACACTTGGTGACCGGTGAAGTTTCGGGCCGGACCGGGGGTCCAGCGAGCCGGCCGTCAGCCCCGGAGCGAGCCGCTGGCGAACAGTTCCCGGCCATCCCTGACGGTCTGCAGGCATACCGGCTCGGACCCCGTGTCCAGCGCCGGCAGCAGCGGCGTCCGCGACCGGGGGTCCGTGCTCCAGGACTGGGCCCGGCCAGCGGCCACCTGGACCATGAGTTCCTCGACCTCCCACACGGCGAAGCTGGCGGGGGCACCCGGCACCAGCTGGCCGGCCATCGGGTTCCGGTACCGGGCAGCCCGCCAGCCGGCGCGGGTGTGCCCGAGGAACGCGGCCCGGGCAGAGATCCGTTCCGCCGGGTTGTTGTGCTGCAGGCAGGCGCGGACGCTGGACCAGGGCCGCAGGGGCGTGACCGGGCTGTCACTGCCGAAGCAGATCGGGACGCCGGCGGCGTAGAAGGAGGCAAAGGGGTTCATACCGCTGCGCCGGGATCCCAGGCGCTGCTGGTAGAGACCGTCCGCTGCGCCCCAGGCCGCGTCGAAGCCGGGCTGCGCGCTGACCGTCACGGAGTAGCTGGCCAGCCTGCGGATGGAATCCGCATCCGCGAGTTCGACATGTTCCAGGCGGTGGCCCGCGGCGCGGATCTTCTGCTCTCCGACGTCGGCCGCCGCCTGGTCCAGCGCGTCCAGCGCGGCGTCGAGGCCGGCGTCACCAATGACGTGGAAGCCCGCCTGGATCCCCAGCACCGAGCACGCCGCGAGGTGGGCGGCCGCCTCCCCCGACGAGAGATACAGGCTGCCCCGCTCCCCCGGAGCGTCGCTGTAGTCCTCCCGCAGGGCCGCGGTCCGCGAACCGATCGAGCCGTCCAGGTTCAGGTCCCCCGCCAGGCCGAGCACGGGCACGCCCAGGCGGTCCAGGATGGACCGGGCATGATCCGCCGAGCTGGCCAGTTCGCCCCAGTAGGGCAGGATCTCCGGGACCGCGTCAGGGCCGGTGTTCCAGGCAGCGGCGAGCTGGAGGTCCTCGATGCTGCCGATGTGCGGGGCCGCCATTTCCGCCAGCGCCACGTAGCCGTTGGCTGCCGCCTCGGCGAGGGTCCGCTGCTGGTAGCCGCGGAGCGCCGCGGCGGGCAACTCGCGCGCCGCCAGACGGGCAGCCGTGTGCGCGGCCCGCTTGACCTGGCTGCCCGCACCGGAGCCGTCGGTATCGTTGAGGCCGGCGTCGTGGAGGCCGGCGGCCGCCGCCAGCGAAGAGGACACGAGCGCCGAGTGCACGTCAACGCGGGAGAGGTAGACCTGGCGCCCGCCGGCGGCGCGTTCCAGTTCTTCCCGCGTGGGCAGGGCGGAGTCCGCCCACTGGGTCTCGTCCCAGCCATGGCCCAGCACGGTGCCGCCCGCGGTGGAAGCGGAGACGCAGAAGCCGGCTACGGCGTCGAGCAGTTCCCGGGCAGAGCGGACGCCGCCGAGCTGCAGCGAGTCCAGGGCGATTCCTGTTTCGGTGAGATGGACATGGGAATCAACGAAGCCGGGGGCGAGGAGTGCGCCGTGCAGGTCTATGACCTCCATCGAGGCGTCGGCAATCGAGGCGGCCGCCTGCTCGGAGCCGACCCAGGCGACGGTGTCGCCGTCGACCAGCATCGCCGTCGCAAAGGGATCGGCGGCTGTGTAGACGGAACCGTTGCGGTACAGCGTTACCTTGTGCGGCGCGGGGGTGGCCGGTGAATCGGTCATGGGGCGGGGACTCCTTGTTACTGGTCACCGGCGCGGGCCGGACGTTTTCGACGACGGGAGGTTCCGGCCGGAAGGCCGGCCGGGGCGGTCAGGCCACGGAGGAATACGCGACGACGCCGCGCTTGATGAGCTTGATCGCGTCCCCGCACAGCCGCGAGACCCTCGGGTCCAGCGACGGGATTTTCGCCAGCTGGTCCAGCAGGTCGATGACCTGTTTGACCCAGCGGACGAAGTCGCCTGCGGCCAGGTCCGTGCCGCTGAGGACGTCCTGCAGGTGCCGGCCCTTGGCCCACTTGAAAATCGGCCAGACCAGGCCGAGTTCGGGTTCACCGGTCAAGGGGAGCTTGCTGGCTTCCTCGAGGTCCTCGAGGGCAGACCACTCGTGCACCACAATGTCGACGGCGGATTCCAATGACACGCTCGGCATCTTGGGCCGGAGCCCGCGGTCCTCACGTTTGGCCTGGTACACCAGGACGCTGGCGAGGGCGGCGACCTCGGCGGCGTCAAGGTCGTTGAAGGCGCCCAGGCGCAGGGACTGCGAAATGAGCAGGTCTTTTTCGCCGTAGATCCGGCGCAGCCGCTGCCCGTCGGGGCTGATGGTGACCACCCCGGCGTCGGAGGTTTCCAGGTAGCCGTAGCTGGACAGTACGCCGCAGACCCGGTCGAAGGTCTTGGCGATGGTGTTGGTGCGGCCCTGGATCTGGCGCACCAGCCCGTCGGTCTCCTGGCGGAGCTTCCAGTAGCGCTCGGACCAGCGCGCGTGATCCTCGCGTTCGCTGCAGCCATGGCACGGGTGCGCGCGGAGTTCGCGGCGCAGCCCAGCGATTTTCTTTTCCTGGTCCGGCAGGGCGGCGGCGCGTCCAAAGTCGTCGTTCCGGCTCGGCGGCGCGGGGGGCCGGTTTTCCCGGAGGGCGTTCCGGACCGAGGACGCCAGGTCCCGCCGTGACTTGGGTACCTTGGCATTGAAGGATTTCGGAATCCTGACCCGGGTGATGGGAGCCAGCGGCCCTTCCACATCCTGGGTGCCGATCCGCCGCAGCTGGTTGTCCAGGGTCATGACGGCGGGCCGCGGTTCACGGGAGTGGTGGTCGGAGCTGAGGACGACGGCGAGTCCGGGCGCCCGGCCGGTGGGCACATCCACCACGTCCCCGGGGAGCAGCCGGCTGAGGGAGTCCTCGGTTACGGATTTCCTGGCCCGGGAGCTGGTCTGGGAGGCGTTTTTCTCGGCGTCGGAGAGCGCCCGCCGGATCCGGGAGTAGTCGGTGAAGTCTCCCAGGTGGCAGCTCATCGCCTTGCTGAAGCCGGCCAGGGATTCCTCGCGGCCGCGGACCTGCCTGGCCAGTCCGACGACGGAGCGGTCGGCCTGGAACTGGGCGAAGGAGGACTCGAGGATCTCCCGGGCCCGGGGCCGGCCGAATTGTGCCAGCAGGTTGATCGACATGTTGTACGTGGGCCGGAAGCTGGAGTTCAGCGGGTACGTGCGCCGCGAGGCGAGGCCGGCGACGGACGCGGGGTCCGTGCCGGGCTGCCACAGGACGACGGCATGGCCCTCGACGTCGATCCCGCGGCGGCCGGCGCGCCCGGTCAGCTGGGTGTACTCGCCCGCGGTGATGTTGACGTGCGCTTCGCCGTTGAACTTGTCGAGCTTCTCCAGCACGACGGAGCGTGCCGGCATGTTGACGCCGAGCGCCAGGGTTTCGGTCGCGAACACGGCCTTGACGAGCCCGTCGACGAAGAGCTTCTCGACGACTTCCTTGAAGGTGGGCAGCATGCCGGCGTGGTGGGCCGCCAGTCCGCGCAGCAGCCCGTCGCGCCAGCTCCAGAACCCGAGCACGTCCAGGTCGTCGGCGGGAATGTCCTGCGCTGCCTCGTCGACGCGCCGGGCGATGACGAGCTGTTCCTGCTCGGTGGTCAGCCACAGTCCGGCAGCGACGCACTGTGCCACTGCCGCGTCGCAGCCTGCGCGGGAAAAGATGAAGGTGATAGCGGGCAGCAGGTCCTGCCGGTCGAGGCTGGCGATGACCTGGGGGCGGCTGGCCTTCCGGACCGGGCTCCGCGTGCCGCCCTGTGGTGCGTCGTCGCGCTGGTTCCGCTGGCGCCGGACGTTGCGGCCGCCCTGGCCGAAGCGGCCCCGGAAGTTCATCTGGCTCTCGGCGCGGGCCATGGAGAGCAGCTCGGGGTTGACCTCGAAGCCGGGGCGGGCACTCAGGCCGGCGGTTTCCGTGGTGGCGGCCACGGCGGACGCGGCGGCCTCGCCGGCCGGGGCGATCTCATCGAAGCTGGTGTCGCCGGCGAAGAGGTCCACGATCTTCCGGCCCACCATCACGTGCTGCCACAGCGGCACCGGCCGGTGCTCCGACACGATGACGTCGGTCTGGCCGCGCACCGTGTCCAGCCAGGCGCCGAACTCCTCGGCGTTGGAGACGGTGGCGCTGAGCGAGGCGACCTGGACCTCGCTGGGCAGGTGGATGATGACCTCTTCCCAGACGGCGCCGCGGAAGCGGTCCGCCAGGTAGTGGACCTCGTCCATCACCACGTAGCCGAGGTCCGCCAGGGTGCTGGAGTCGGCGTAGAGCATGTTGCGCAGCACCTCGGTGGTCATCACCACCACCGGGGCGTCGCCGTTGATGCTGGTGTCGCCGGTCAGCAGCCCCACCCGGTCCGCACCGTACCTGTCCGCCAGCTCCGAGTACTTCTGGTTGGACAGGGCCTTGATCGGGGTGGTGTAAAAGGCCTTGAGCCCGCGCTGGAGCGCCAGGTAGATCGCGAACTCCCCCACGATCGTCTTGCCGGCGCCCGTGGGGGCGGCGACCAGGACGCCCCGGCCGGCCTGCAGGGACAGGCAGGCCTCGCGCTGGAAGTCGTCGAGTTCGAAGGCCAGGGAACGGATGAAGCCGCCCAGATAGGTTTTGGCTTCTGCGGCCCGCTCGGCGCTGGCTCGGTAGCGTTCAGACGGCGATTCCGGCCCGGGTATTGAGGACATGGTTCCAGCCTAGTGCGCCAAAGGCTAGAGATTCTCCAGCTCGGAGCTGGGAGTCGCCTGGTCCGCGGTGGCTTCGGTCTCCGCGGCCCGCTTGACGGCGCGCCGTTCACGCCGGCGGTCGTTGAGCAGGCACAGTCCGATGGCGGCGAAGAACAGGAGCAGCATCGGCCCGGCAAGGTAGAACATGCTCATCGCGTCGGCTCCGGGCGCGGCCATGGCGGCGAAGAGGCAGACCAGGAACACGGTGATGCGCCAGCTTTTGACGAGCTGCTTGCCCTTGATGATTCCGGCCAGGTTCAGCCCGACGAGGACCACCGGCAGCAGGAAGGCGATGCCGAAAGCCAGCAGGAGCCGCAGTACAAAGGACAGGTACACCTGGGCGCTGATGAAGTTGGAGCCGCCGGAGGGGGTGAAGTCGGTCAGCACGCGGACCGCGTTTGGCAGCACCAGCCAGGCCAGCAGGACGCCGCCCACAAACAGCGGAACGGCGGCCGCCACGAAGGACAGCGCCATGCGGCGTTCCTTCTTGTGCAGGCCGGGGACGATGAACGCCCACAGCTGGTACAGCCAGACCGGGCTCGCGACGATCAGGCCCAGGAAAACGGAAACCTGGATCATCAGGTCAAAAGAGCTGGCGACGCCGTCAAAGTTCAGTGTCGCCTGCCGGCCCTCATTTCTATTGAGGTCAGCGATCGGTTTGATCAGTGCCGCAAGCATGGGCTGGTAGACGAGGAAGCCGACGACGGTCCCGAGGATGACGGCGATCGCGGACTTGAAGAGGCGGTTCCGCAGTTCTTTCAGGTGATCGAGGAGCGCCATCCTCCCCTCGGGGTTCGACCGGCGGCCCATGGTTACTGCCACGCGGTGTTAGGCGCGGTTCGGCGGCGGAACGTCGGTTCCGTCTCCGGCGCGGGTTTCCGGGCCAGCGGACTTCGGGTGGTTCACGACCCGGCCCTCGACCGGCTCAGAGCCCTCTGCGGCGTCCGTGGCGCCGTCTTTCTTCATTTCCCGGACTTCCGACTTGAAGATGCGCATCGACTGGCCAAGGCTGCGGGCCATGCCGGGCAGCTTCGGTGCAGCGAAAAGCACCAGTGCCAGAACGATGATGATGATGAGATGCCAGCCTTCAAGCCTCATGACAGGAGGTCCTTTCGTTTGAATACATCCTACGTCTAACTCAATTCGATGTCGTGCAGCCGCTGGGGCTGGCCACGGTCCAGCTTGCGCTGGACGCGCCGCTGGCGGCGGGCTTCCCGGCGGGCGAACTTGGACGCGCGGTAATCGTGCCCCATCTCCACAGGAGAGGCAAAAACGGCGGATCCGGGCTCGGCGCGCGGACCGGATCCGTCCCCCGCGTCGTCGCCGTCCGAGTGTATGCGGCCCAGATGAACATCGGCTGAACCGGAGGTACCCGGGCCGGCCTGGAACGTGGAGAACCGCTCCCCCGCTTCGCCAAGGTCCTTGACCGTGGCCATGAACTTCCGGAACAACCGGACGCCGAGCACAACGAAGAACAACAGTGACAGCGCAACGAGCGCTATCCAGATCACGATCCAGGACCACCAAGGCATGCTGAGTAGTCTAGCCGCCGCACCGGCTAGTCTTCGTATTGGGCCAGGGCAGCGGCAAGCCACTCGCGGGACGCGCCCGCCAGCGCTTCCGGGTGAAGGATCCGGGCCGTCCCGCCGTGCTGGGCCACGAACATCGGCAGCCAGTCGGTGCTGCCGAAGCGGATTTCTGCGAGCAGCCCGCCGTCGGGCAGTGCGGCCGTCCGCTCCGCGTAGTACTCGTCGGCGAGTCCGATGCCGCGGCGGGTCAGTTCGACCACCACCACGGTGTCGTCGTCGTTGGGGGTGAAGAGCTTGACGGGGAAACTCCCGCCCGGCGCCGCCTTCGCCGACGCGGGCACCCCGGTAGTGTCCAGGGCTTCGATCCGGTCCAGCCGGAAGTTGCGCAGGCCCTGCGCCGAATGGCAGTAGGCCTCGAGGTACCAGGTGTTGTCCAGCGAATAGAGCCGCAGCGGATCGATGTCACGTTCGGACACGGCATCCCGCAGCGGCGAGAAGTATCGCAGCCGCAGCTGGGCGCCGGTCCGGATGGCTTCGCGGGCCGTTTCCAGCGCTGCGGAGTTCTCCGGCCCCACCTCGGGGCCGGACAGCGCGGCCGCTTTGAGGCCCTCCGCACCAGCCGCCGCCATGAGCTTGAGGGTGACGGATTCCAGGGCCCCGCCTTCGGCCAGCTCGGGAAGGCCGTTGAGCGTCTCCAGCCCCGTCAGCAGGGCGCAGGCTTCCTCCACGGTGAAGCGGACGGGCCGGTTCAGGTCGAGGGCCTGGCTGATGGTGACGTGGTCGTCGTCCCACTGGATGTCCAGCAGGTCGTCCGGGTAGCCCTCGGGCAGGCCGGAGCAGATGAGGATCCGCAGGTCCGCTTCCAGTTCCTTGCGGGTGATCCCGAATTTCGCCGCCACGTCGCTGATGTGCAGGCCCTGGTTGTGCACCAGGAACGGCACCAGCTGCAGCATCCGGGTCAGCTGGTCCTCGGAGGTGCGTTTGCGGCCCTGCCGGGCCCCCGCCGGGAAAGCGGCCGCTGGGGAGGAGTTTGCCGGGAAGGCGATCGTCGGGACGGGCGCTGCGGCGAAGCCGGCCGCGGCGGACAGGCGGCGCCGCACGGAGGTGACGAGTTCCGGCGGGGCCACCGCGACGGCCCGGGGCCCATAGGAGGCAAGCTCCTCGGCGAGCGTCTCGACGTCCCGGAACGGCACACTGAGTCGGTCCCGGCCCGTGGCGGGCTGGCTGGCTCCGGATTCCGCAGCCGGCCCGGGGAGGGCCCGTTTGCGCAGTCCGCGCAGCCTCCCGGCCTGGACATCGACGACAGCGGTCCGGACCGGCAGCTCCGCCAGACCCGCCAGTTCGGCGCGCACGTTGAAGTCGGCCGGCGGGGTGAAGCTCTCCTTGTCCAGGACGGTCACGGCGGACGTGAGGCGGGAGAGACGGAAGACGCGCTTGTCGCCGCGGGCCCTGTCGTGGGCCACGAGATACCACTGGCCGAAGCGGCTGCCGAGTCCCCAGGGTTCCACCAGCCGCTCCTCTTCCTTACCGGTGCTGCCGGCAAGGTAGCGGAAGGTGACGGGGTGCTGGGCGTGCATGGCCGCGACGAGGTCCTCGAACGCCTGTCCGGCGGGCCGGATCCGCGGCTGGACCCCGGCGGGGAGTTCGGCGTCGACCAGGCCGCCGGAGGCCTGCAGCTTGCGCACCGCGTTGCGGGCCGCAGAGCCCAGGGCAGCGTGCTCCCAGAGCTGGGCCGCGAGCATCAGCACGGTGCACTCTGCCGGGGTGAGGCTGACGTCCGGAAGGCGGTTGGATTCCTTGCCGATCCGGTAACGGGTGGTGGCCGGATCATCCGAACCCCAGCCCGTGTCCATGACGGTCTCGACGTCGAAGCCGAACCGCCGCAGCTCGCCCTTGTCGCGTTCGAACATCCGGCCGAAGGCGACGTCGTTGCTGGTGGTGTCGTGGTAGACCTTGTCGCGCAGCTCACTGCGGCGCAGGCCGTAGGTGGTGTTGAGCAGGGCGATGAGCAGGTTCAGGAGGCGTTCGGTACGGGAGGCTGACACCCCGCAAGGGTACTAAAGTCCCCGCCCGAAACTGACAAAAGCGCGGCAACAGCCGGAAGAACTTCTCCGATTGTTACCGCGCTCTTGAAAGCAGGACGGTGTCCGTCAGGACGGCCGCCAGGGGTTCCGCTGAGTGCTCAGCGGACGGCGACGAGGTCGACGACGAAGATCAGGGCCTCGTTGGGGCCGATCGCGCCGCCGGCGCCGCGCGGGCCGTAGGCCAGCTCGGAGGGGATTTCGAGCCGGCGGCGGCCGCCGACCTTCATGCCCAGCAGGCCCTGGTCCCAGCCCTGGATGACCTGGCCGACACCTACGCGGAAGTCGAGCGGTGCGCCGCGGCCCCAGGAGGCGTCGAACTCCTCGCCGGTGGACCAGGCCACGCCGACGTAGTGGGTGGAGACGGTGTCGCCGGCCTTGGCTTCGGCGCCGTCGCCCTCGACGAGGTCGGTGATGACCAGTTCGGTGGGAACTGCGCCCTCCGGGAAGTCAATTTCCGGCTTCTGGCGGTCAATGTTGCGCTGTCCAAATGACATGGTTGCTCCTTCTAGCGTGGCTTGGGGGTGCTGCGGGTGGGGTGGTTACTTGGTGCCGAGGATATCGACGACGAAGACGAGGTCGCCCTTCGCGTCGCCCTGGCCTTCATCGCCGTACGCGAGGTCCTTGGGGATGACCAGGAGGACCCGGGAGCCGACCGTCTTGCCGGTCAGGCCCTGCGTCCAGCCCTTGATGACGCCGGTGAGCGGGAAGGTGGCCTTCTCGCCGCGGTCGAAGCTGGAGTCGAAGACCTTGCCGCCTTCAAGGGCCACACCGACGTAGTTCACGGTGAGGGTGTCGGTTTCCTTGACCTCGGGGCCGGTGCCCTTGATGAGGTCCTGGGACACGAGGGCGGTCGGGGCGGCGACGCCCTCGACGGAGATCTCCGGGATGCCCTTGTCATTGTCCTTGACGGTCGGCAGGCCGGCCGGCGGGGTGACCGTTTCGCCCTCGGGCTTGTCCAGGACCTTGGGCGCATCCTTGGCGGAGAGCACCTTGACGACCAGGAGCTGGGTGGGCTGCGCTTCGGCGCCCTCAGCGGCTGCCGGGCCGGGAACGGCCAGGGCCAGGAGGGTGCCGATCTTGGCGCCCACGAAGGCGTTATAGATGACGGGGCTTTCGGTCTTGAGGTCCTCGTTCAGTTCGAGACCCTCCGGCTCCCCCGGGAAGGTGTCCTCCAGGGTGGAGCCGTCCTTGCCGCTCAGGGCAACGATCGAGATCGAGGCGATCTGGTTGGCCTTGACCCGGTCGCCGTCGCCTTCCGTGATGACCTTGACGGTGGGTTCCGTGACCTCGAGGGGCTTGTCGAATTCAACACCGGGTGCAGTCTTGTCGCCGTTCTCCGTCAGCTTGAGGGAGTCCAGCTTGGCGGTCTCGCCAGCGGACTGGCTGGTGGGTTCCGGGGAGGCCGGTTCGCCGCCGCCGCAGGCGGTCAGCAGCAGCAGGCCGGGAAGAAGAATTGCTAGTAGTCGGCGCACTTAAGAACTTTCGTCGGGGCAGGATGGACGCGTCGCCGGGCAAGTGCCAGCGGCAGAGCAAGCGTTGGCCGCGAACGGCACCCCTCCAGAATAACGTGGAAAGCTGGGTATCAGCCCATAGAGTCCAGCAGGGCATCCACCCGCTCGTCCACACTGCGGAACGGGTCTTTGCACAACAGGGTCTGGTGGGCGCGGTCGTTGAGCTTCAGATGGACCCAGTCGACCGTGTAGTCGCGGCCCAGTTCCTGGGCCCGCCGGACGAAGTCGCCGCGGAGCTTGGCACGGGTGGTCTGTGGCGGGGCGTCCACCGCGTCTTTGACCGCGGTGTCATCGACCACGCGGCGCACGGCCCCGCGGGACTGCAACAGGTAATAGAGCCCGCGGGTGCGGGAGATGTCGTGGTAGGTCAGGTCCAGCTGGGCGATCCGGGGCGCGTCCAGTCCCAGGTTGTGCCGTTCGCGGTAGTTGTCCATGAGCTTCTTCTTGATCGCCCAGTCCACTTCGGTGTCGATCCTGCTGGTGTCGCCGCTCTCGATCGCATCGAGGGTGCGTTCCCAGAGGTCCAGGATCAGCGGAACGTGGGCGTTGTGGGCGCCCTGCTCTGCGACGAACGCCGTGACCTTGCCCAGGTATTCGCGCTGGATTTCCAGGGCGGTGAGCTGCCGGCCGTTGGCGAGCCGGACCAGGGCGCGGCCGCTGAGGTCATGGGAAATCTCCCGGATGCTGCGGATCGGGTTCTCCATCCGCATGTCCCGCATAATGACGCCGGCTTCGATCATCCGCAGGATCAGGTCCACGGTCCCGACCTTGAGCAGCGCCGTGGTCTCGGACATGTTGGAGTCGCCCACGATCACGTGCAGCCGGCGGTAGAACTCGGCGTCGGCGTGCGGCTCATCGCGGGTGTTGATGATCGGTCGGGACCTGGTGGTGGCAGAGGAGACGCCCTCCCAGATGTGGTCTGCCCGCTGCGAGAACGCGAAGGTGGCCCCGTGCGGGGTCTTGAGGATTTTCCCGGCGCCGGCGATCAGCTGCCGGGTCACGAGGAAGGGAATCAGGATCTCGGCCAGCCGGGAAAACTCGCCGCGCCGCGGGATGAGGTAGTTCTCGTGGCTGCCGTAGGAGTTCCCGGCGGAGTCCGTGTTGTTCTTGAACAGGTACACGGTGCCGTTGAAGCCCTCCGCCGCGAGGCGTTCCTGCGCCTCGTCGACAAGGTCGTCCAGGATGAGTTCCCCGGCCCGGTCATGCGCGATCAGCTGGGCGAGGTCGTCGCATTCCGCGGTGGCGTACTCCGGGTGCGACCCGACGTCGAGGTAGAGCCGGGACCCGTTGGTCAGGAACACATTGGAGGACCTCCCCCAGCTGACCACCTTGCGGAACAGGTAGCGGGCCACCTCTTCGGGGGCCAGCGGGCGGGACTCCGGGCTTGAATAGGAAATCCCGAACTCGGTCTCGATGCCGAAAATGCGCTTGTCCATGTCAGTTCTCCTCAGCCAGCAATGCCGTGATGTCTGCGTCCTCAAGCCGGCGGAACGCACGGCGGGTGCCGCGGCTGCTTTCCGAGCCGCGGTCCAGCACCGCCACCTCCACCGCCGAGGGCGGCAGTGTGGTGGTTTCCTTGTCCGCAACCAGACCGGCCAGGGCAAGCCTGATGGCACCGGCGAAGTCCAGCGCGCCCTGCCATCCCGCGGCGACGGACTCGGAGACCTTGTCCGCCTGGCCGCCCATCACGATGAAGCCGTTCTCGTCGGCGATCGACCCGTCGAAAGTCAGCCGGTAGAGGTGGTCCTCCTCCGGGGAGGACCCCACCTCGGCCACGGCCAGTTCGACTTCGAAGGGTTTCTGTTCCGCGGTGAACACCGCCCCCAGGCTCTGTGCGTAGACGCTGGCGAGGCCCCTGGCCGTGACGTCCTCCCGGTCGTAGGAGTAGCCGCGCACATCCGCGTACCGGACCCCGGCCTGCCGGAGGCTTTCGAACTCGTTGTATTTCCCCACCGCTGCGAACGCGATCTTGTCGTAGATCTCGCCGATCTTATGCAGTGACGGCGAGGGGTTCTCGGCCACGAGGGCAATCCCGTCGCGGCAGCTGATGACCACCACGGAGCGCCCGCGTGCGATGCCCTTCCGCGCGAAGTCCGCGCGGTCCTTCATCAGTTGTTCGGGCGATACGTAGAACTGCTGGGTCATCTCAGGCCTCCCGCTGGGCAACGGCCCTGGACTCGATGATGGCGCCGGCCATTGCCGCGAGCTCGCGCTCGGGGACCCGGAAGGCACCTGTTCGGTTGACGGTGTACACAACCGGCCAGAGCTGCCGGACGGGGTCGGGGCCGCCGGTGGCGGAGTCGTCGTCGGCGGCGTCGTAGAGGGCCTCGACGGCGACGGAGACGGCGTCCCGCTCCGGGAGGTTGGGCCGCCAGAGTTTTTTGAGCGCGCCGCGCGCGAACATCGAGCCCGAACCGACCGTATGGTGTTCCTGCTCCTCGTACCGGCCGCCGGTAACGTCGTAGGAGAAGAGCCTGCCAAGGCCGGCGGGGCGGTCGAAGCCTGCGAACAGCGGCACGACGGCGAGGCCCTGCATCGCCATCGGCAGGTTGCTGCGGATCATCGCCCCGAGCCGGTTGGCTTTGCCGTCGAGGCTCAGGAGTGTCCCTTCGATCTTCTCGTAGTGTTCGAGTTCGACCTGGAAGAGCCGGGTGATGTCGAGGGCGATCCCCGCGGTCCCGGCGATGCCGAGCACGGAGTACTGGTCCGCGGGGAACACCTTCTCGATGTGCCGGCTGGCGATGACGTTTCCCATCGTGGCACGGCGGTCGCCCGCCATCAGTACCCCTCCGGCGTAGGTCAGCGCGACGATGGTGGTCCCGTGGGGCGCCTGCAGGGGCGCGGCGGCGTTCCCTGCCGGGAGCTGCTGGCCGGACGGGAGCTGGCCGAAAGGCAGCAAGTCGGGGCGCTGGCGCTGGAGATGTTCCGTGAAGGAGGACGTGGTGTTGGCTGCTATCCGGTTGGCGGTGGTTTCCTGCACTGGTGCACTCCCTCAACGTAGTGAATCAACGACTTCCGGTCCTCAGCCCTGTGCCGGCGCAACCCCTGGGCCGCCGCGGTCCGGGCGGTGCGCTACTGGCCGCCCTTTTGGACAAACGCCCGGACGAACTCCTCGGCGTTGGATTCCAGCACGCCGTCGATCTCATCGAGCAGATCGTCGACACCCTGGGTTGCGGCTGACGCCTGGCCCTCCGCGGGAGCCGGCGGGGCGGCGGGGACGTCCTCGTCGACCTCGGTGTCCCGCGACTGCGGCTGTTGCTGCTCCTGGCCTGCCATTGTTCTCTCCTTCTGTCCGTCCCTTCTTCGCAAGGGACTTCCTGTAAGCCATATTGCCACGCCCGGAGCCCCCGCGGGGCTCTTTGTCCCTAGGAACCGGGAGGGAGTCCCAGCAGCTCGGACAGGAAGGGTCCTGCCTCCCGGTGCCGGGCGAAGAGGCCGCCGGTGAGTGCCTCGGTTCCGCGCAGCGGTTCCCGGGTGGGGACCCGCTGCAGCCGGCCACGGCCGGGCACATCGAAAATCACGGAGTCCCAGCTGGCGCCAACAACGTCGGCCCCGAAGCGGCTGACGCAGCGGCCCCGGAAGTAGGCCCGGGTGTCCGACGGCGGCTCTGTGACCGCCCGCTGGATCACGCCGTCGTCGACGATCCGCTGCATGCGGTCCCGTGCCAGCAGGCGGTAGTAGAGCCCCTTTTCGGGCCGGATGTCCGCCCACTGCAGGTCCACGAGGCCCAGCCGCGCGTGGCCCCACTCCAGTCCGTCGCGGTCCCGGTAGCCCTCCAGCAGGGAGAGTTTCGCCAGCCATTCCACGGAGGACGCGGCCGCCGCGCGGTCGTTGCCCAGTTCGGTCAGCGTCGCGGACCAGCGTTCCAGCACCTCATGGGTGTGGCCGTCGCCGTCCACGGCATCAGCGACGCCGGTGTCCTGGGCGTGCTTCGCGGCCGCTTCAAAGTAGATCCACTGCAGGTCCAGGGCGGTGAGCCGGCGCCCGTCGAGCAGCCGCAGGGTGGCGGTGAGCGAGGTGTCGTGGCTGACGGTCTGCAGCGAGGCGACCGGCTCATGGACTTCGAGTTTCGGGGCCAGACCGGCCTCGATCAGGCTCAGCACCAGCGCCGTGGTGCCGAATTTCAGGTAGTTGGCGGGCTGGCTGAGGTTGGCGTCGCCGATGATAACGTGCAGCCGGCGGTACTTGTCCGCCGTGGCGTGGGGTTCGTCGCGGGTGTTGATGATGGGGCGGCGGATCGTGGTTTCGAGGCCGACTTCGGTCTCGAAGAAGTCCGCCCGCTGGCTGATCTGGTAGCCGGGGCGGGAGCCGTCCTGTTTCATGCCGACCCGGCCGGCGCCGCAGAAGATCTGGCGGGTGACGAAGAACGGGGTCAGGCCGCGGACGATGTCGCCGAACGGCACCGCGCGGGGCATGAGGTAGTTCTCGTGGGAGCCGTAGGAAACCGACTTGTTGTCGGTGTTGTTCTTGTACAGATTGACCGGGGGCAGCTCAGGATCCGCCGCCAGGCGCCGTACGGCAGCCAGGGCCACAAGGTCTCCGGCGGCATCCCAGGCGACGGCGTCGCGCGGGGTGGTCACTTCCGGGCTGGAGTACTCGGGGTGGGCGTGGTCGACGTACAGCCGGGCTCCGTTGCCGAGGACCATGTTCATCAGCAGCGAGCCGGACTCGTCCTCGCCGTCGGCCTCCAGCTCCTGCCGGCCGTAGGCCAGGGCGACAGCCTCGGCGTCCAGGACGGGCGGCTGGTCGGTGAGCTGGTCGGGTTCGGCCTGGCTGCGTTCCAGCGTCCAGCCGCGGGCGTCATGCAGCGGTTCCTCGTCGGTGTAGTCCCAGCGGGTCTCGGCCCCGCCGGCGGCGCGCTGCCGGGTCACCTGGGCGTAGGCCTGGATCACGCGGGCGGACATCATCGTGGCGTTGGCGCCCGGCGCGGAGGGCGCGTGGATCCCGTATTCGGTCTCCGAACCCATCACCCGCATGGCGCCGCCGACCGGCAGCCCGCCGGACAGGCCGGCCGGCCTGCCGGGCGCAGCCGACGTCACAGGTACTGGCCCGTGTTCGGCATGGTCTCGATGGACTTGCCGGGTTCCTGACCCGCCTTGCCCTGGACGATGGTGCGGATGTACGTGATGCGCTCGCCCTTCTTGCCCGAGATCCGTGCCCAGTCGTCCGGGTTGGTGGTGTTGGGCATGTCCTCGTGCTCGCGGAATTCGTCGACGACGGCGCGCAGCAGGTGGTCGATCCGGATGCCCTTCTGGCCCACGGTGAGCAGATCCTTGATGGCGTACTTCTTCGCCCGGTCCACGACGTTCTGCACGACGGCGCCGGAGTTGAAGTCCTTGAAGTAGAGCATCTCGGTATCGCCGTTGGCGTAGGTGACTTCGAGGTATTCGTTGGACTTGTCGGTGGAGTACATGGCCTCGACGGTGCGCTGGACCATCGCGTCCACGGTGGCCTGCACATCGCCCTGGTGCTCGGCGAGGTCGGACTCGTGGAAGGGAAGGTCGGCGGTGATGTACTTGTTGAAGATGTCCGCCGCGGCCTCCGCATCCGGGCGGTGGATTTTGACCTTGACGTCCAGCCGCCCCGGCCGCAGGATCGCAGGGTCGATCATGTCCTCACGGTTGGAGGCGCCGATCACGATGACGTTGTCGAGCCGCTCGACGCCGTCGATCTCGCTGAGCAGCTGCGGGACGATGGTCGTTTCGACGTCGGAGGAGATGCCGGTGCCGCGGGTGCGGAACAGCGAGTCCATTTCGTCGAAGAACACCACCACCGGGCTGCCCTCGGAGGCCTTCTCCCGGGCGCGGGCGAAGATCAGCCGGATGTGCCGTTCGGTCTCGCCGACGTACTTGTCCAGCAGCTCCGGTCCCTTGATGTTCAGGAAGTAGCTCTTCATGTCCGTTTTGCCGGTGCGCTCGGCGGCCCGGGCGGCGAGGGAGTTGGCGACCGCCTTGGCGATGAGCGTCTTGCCGCAGCCCGGCGGTCCGTAGAGCAGGATGCCCTTCGGCGCCTTGAGTCCGTGTTCGCGGTACAGGTCCGGATGCAGGAACGGCAGTTCCACGGCGTCGCGGATCTGTTCGATCTGCGGTCCCAGGCCACCGATGTCCTGGTAGGTGATGTCCGGCACTTCCTCGAGGACAAGGTTCTCCACCTCGGAGCGCGGGACCTTTTCGAGCGCGTAGCCGGTGCGGGAATCGATCGAGAGGGCGTCGCCGACCCGGAGCTTCTGCGAGAGCAGGGCGCCGGAGAGCCGGATGACGCGTTCCTCGTCCGCCCGGCCGACCACCAGGGCGCGGTCCGTGCCCAGCATTTCCTTCAGCGTGACCAGGTCCCCGGCCCGTTCGTAGCCCAGGCCGGCGACCACCATCAGCGCCTCGTTGAGGAGGACTTCCTGGCCGACTGCCAGCTGGTTCATGTTGACCAGCGGGCTGATCCCTACGCGCATCTTGCGGCCCGCGTTGAAAATGTCGACCGATTCCTCGGTGGCGGCCTGGCCGCCGTTGCCGGCGGAGGGGTGGCGTTTCGGGTTCAGCTGCAGCACGGTGCCGAAGCTGTACGGCGGCTGGCCCTCCTGGTCGAGGGCATCCTTGAGCCGGAGAATTTCCGCTTTCGCGGTTTCCAGCATGCCCACGAGTTTGGAGTTGTTCTGCGTTGCAGCGGCGAGCTGGCGGTCAATATGCCGGAGTTTGTCCCGGAGGATATTGACCTGCCGCTCGGCCACGGACAGCTCGCCGGAGGCGTGCGCCTGACCCGCGGCCGCTGCCGCGTCCTCTGCCGGTGTCTGGCCCGGATCGGTGTTCGGAGTCTCCATCGTGCATCAGCCCCTTCCTACGCTTCTATTAAGACATTAGCCCCAAGAAGCCGGACCCCGCTGAAGACTTCCGAAATGCGGACTACTTTGTAATATCCGGATCGTCCTTGACGTTGGTCCCGGCAATGGCGTCGCGGGCGGCCCGGCGCAGCTTCTTGTCCGAGACGGCACGCTCCCCCACGGCACCGGGCGTCCAGGCGTTGACGTCCTCCTCGTTGAAGTCGGTCTTGGACGGGCGGCGTTTCACGGAGATGCCCGTGACGCCGTCGGCCAGCCGCCGGGTGACGAGCAGGAAGCCGGTGTGGGCGACCATCCGGTGGTCCGGACGGACGGCCAGGCCCTCGAGGTGCCAGCCGCGGACCATGGATTCCCAGGCGTCGGGTGCGGTGAAGCGGCCGTCGGCGCGGATGGCTTCCGCCGTCCGGGACAGCTGCGTCACGGTGGCGACGTAATTGATCCACACGCCTCCGGGGGCCAGGACGGTGGCAACCGCGTCGAGGCATTCCCACGGGGCCAGCATGTCCAGGACCACGCGGTCCACGGACCCGGGCTCCTCGGTGCGGACCACTTCCTCCTGGAAATCCCCGATGGAGATCTGCCAGGCCGGATGCGGGCCGCCGAAGATCGTCTCGACGTTGCCGCGGGCGATGTCGGCGAATTCCTCCCGGCGCTCGAAGGAGTGCAGGTAGCCGTTGTCGCCGACCGCGCGGAGCAGCGAGATGGACAGGGCGCCCGAGCCGACGCCGGCTTCCACGACGCGTGCGCCGGGGAAGATGTCCGCCATGGTGACAATCTGGCCGGCGTCCTTGGGATAGACGACGGCTGCGCCGCGGGGCATCGAGAGGACGAAATCCGAGAGCAGGGGGCGCAGCGTCTGGTACTGCTGGCCGACATTGTTGACCACCACGGAGCCGTCCGGCTGTCCGATGATCTCGTCGTGGTTCAGGAAGCCGCGGTGCGTGTGGAAGGCGCCGCCGACCGCGAGGCTGATCGTGTTCATGCGCCCGCGCTCGTCGGTGAGCTGCACCCGCTCGCCCTCCCGGAACGGCCCGCGGCGGCGGGCTGCGCCGACGGGTGCGGCTGCGGCACGGGCCGGGCTGGTCGCCGGGGCGTCGGTGCTGACGGCCGCGCTGGTGGCGGCGCCGTCGGCGGTTCCGGCGTCGTCGGGGCTGGTGCTGGCGGCGGTGTCGCTGCTCATGAAAATGTTCCTCGCTCCTGTAAAGCTGTGTGGCCGCGGAAAGTGCCGGCGGTCCGGCTGCTTGCGCCCAGGGCTGTGCGCCCAGGCCGGAAATACACGACCGGCAGGTAACTCTACCGGCTTTGGCCGAACATCCGCTTGCCGGACCCGGGACTCTTGCCCGTGAGGGCACCCAGAACGGCGGATTGACGCAGCAGACCGGTGACGGTTCCGTTCCGGTCCACGACGGCGTACTCCAGGCCGTCGAGTTGGGCCAGGTACTGGATCAGTTCCTGACCCCTGGACCACTCAGGCACGTAGGCCCCCGCGCCGAGGGCGTAGGACACGGCCGTGAGGGGCGTGGTGGTGGCGGCGGCCGCGGGAACCGAGGCGACTGCCCCGGCGTCCACCACGGCAGCCGGCCGCCCGTCCGGGCGGTAGAGCACGACGGCGGGAGCCGCACCTGTGGCGGGATCCGGGGCCAGAGCCAGCACTTCGGCCACGGACGCGCCTTCCGGGAGGCCCACTGCGGGTTCGGCCAGCGCACCGGCTTCCACGGACGGCATCCGGCTCCGCAGACGTGCCTGCTCAATGGAAGCGGTGGCGCCCATCCAGAGGAAGCTGCCGACGAGGACGGTGATGAGCATCAGGGAGATGTCCGGCCGGCCGCCGCCGAGCAGGGGCAGTGCCACGAACCAGGCCACGAGGGCGATCACGATGATCCGCCCGCCCCAGCCGGCCGCGACGGTGCCCTTCTCCTGGCTGCCGGTCAGCTTCCAGACGGCGGATTCGACGAGCCGTCCGCCGTCCAGCGGCAGCCCGGGCAGGACGTTGAAGATGCCGATCAGCAGGTTGGCCCAGACGAAGATGTTGGCAAGGATCCCCGCGACGCCGGTGAGGTCGCCTGCGGTCAGCAGGAGCCAGCCGGCGGCGGCGAGGACGAAGTTGGCCGCCGGGCCTGCCATCGCGACGACGACGGAGCGCCCGGGTGACGCTGTGAAGCTCTCGAACTGGGTGTGGCCGCCCCAAAGGTTGAGGACAATCTTTTCGCTGGGCCAGCGGTAGATCTTTGCCGTCAGTGCGTGCGCGAGTTCGTGCACCAGCACGGAAATGAGGAGCAGGACAGCATAGGCAAACGCCACGAAGTACGCGCCGATGCCGAGGTACGGGTTGTTCGCCTGCAGCACAGGGCCGTAGACAATCACCGTGAACGCCGCAATGATGAACCACGAGTAGGCGAGGATCACCGGGATGCCGGCGATGCGGCCCAGCGAAATACCCTCTTTGCGGCCCTGCTTCTGCGGATCCTGTCCGCTGCGGCCGCGGGTGTCGGTGTCAGTCATGGGCCGGCACCCTGGCCGCGCCGCGTTCCGGCCGGCCGGCGGGGTCGGTGCTGAAGGCCCGGTCCCGGCCGAAGGTCGCGTCCGGGAACTCGTGGCGCAGGGCGACAAGTTCTTCGAGGTCGGCAACGGTACGCCCCGCCAGGGTGTCCCACATGACGTGGCGGGGATCCTGCGGCAACGGCACGATGTGCGGGATGGCGACCGTCAGCACGCCGGAGGCGACAGCGGCCGCCACGCCCGGCTTGGAGTCCTCCAGCGCGATGCAGTGATGCAGGCCGAGCTCCGGGTCCTGTTCCTGCAGCAGCTCAACAGCCTTGAGGTAGGCCTCAGGGTGTGGCTTGCCCTGCGTGACGGTGTCTCCGGTCACCAGGAAATCGAAGTAGGGCCTGGGCAGGCTGGCCACGATCTCCCGGGCCAGCGGGGCCTCGGACATGGTCACCAGGGCGCAGCGGATCCCCGCGGTGTGGAGCTCCTCCAGCAGTTCGCGGGCGCCCGGCCGCCACGGCACGGAGGAGCGGACCTGGCTGATGACGTGGGCCGTCAGAATGTCGATGATCTCCCGGCGCTCCAGCGCCACACCGGCGTCCTGCAGGATGCCCGCGGAGAAGACCAGGGACTGGCCCACCAGCTGCATGGCCTTCTCATGGGACCACTGCCCGCCGTGCGCGGCGACCAGGGCGTGTTCGGCCTCGATCCAGTAAGGCTCGGTGTCGACGATGGTGCCATCCATGTCCCAGAGCGCGGCTTTGAGAAGGGGCTGTGGAGCTGAGGATCGCATGCTTTCCAGTCTACGGTGCGCCCCTGTGAGGGGCCGGATACTACGCCTACGGCGAATATCGGCCGCGGGCCGCCGATTCGCGGCGCTTCATTCCCTGCGGGGGCTGGGTCCTTGGACGTAGGGTGAAGGGATGAATAGCTTCGAGGTAGACCCCGCGGAAACGGGCGACGTGCCCGAGCCGGAACGGCTGCTGCAGCCCGTCCCCGAGGGCCGGCGCATCACGGTGATGCTCGCCGCCTTTGAAGGGTGGAACGACGCCGGGGAGGCTGCGAGCGATGCCTTGCGCTACCTCAACAAGCTCTGGGGCGGCAAGAAGGTCGGTTCGGTCGACGCCGACGAGTACTACGATTTCCAGTTCACCCGGCCCACGATCCGCCGCACGGCGTCCGGAGAGCGGAAGATCAAGTGGCCCTCAACCCGTATTTTCAAAGCCAGCGTCCCCGACTCCAACGTGGACGTCATTTTCGTCCAGGGCACTGAGCCGTCCTACAAGTGGCGGGCCTACACCGCCGAACTGCTGGTCCATGCGGAGGCACTCCAGGTGGACTATGTCATCCTTGTCGGCGCGCTCCTCGCCGACGTGCCGCACAGCCGTCCGATCCCGGTGAGCACGTCCACGGATGACCCGGCATTGCGGGAGCGGATGGACCTCGAGGCCTCGCAGTATGAGGGTCCCGTGGGGATCGTGGGGGTCCTCGCCGAGGTGGCGCTGCTGGCCGGCCTTCCCACGGTCTCACTCTGGGCCGCCGTGCCGCACTACGTTGCGCAGGCGCCGTCGCCCAAGGCCCAGCTCGCGCTGCTGCACAGGATCGAGGAACTCCTTCAGGTTCCGCTCGACACCCAGGACCTCGTCGAGGAGTCCGACGCCTGGGAGCGCGGCGTTGACGAGCTGGCCACCGAGGATCCCGAGATCGCGGCGTATGTGCGCCAGCTGGAGGAAGCGAAGGACACCGCGGATCTTCCGGAGGCCAGCGGCGAGTCGATCGCCAGGGAATTCGAGCGCTACCTCAAGCGCCGCGGCAAGGACAAGCCCTGAAGGCTTGACCCCGACGCCGCCGCACTACTGTGACGTTTTCTGGCACCGCAGCGTCTTGGTGTCGGATGGGTCAATCAGGGAGGTGCAAACTTCGCGCTAATTGCGGGTAGTCGATGACGACGCCGTCGTTATCGACTGTGGGCTCAGCATGGAGTCACCGCTGGAACTGGCGTAGCGAACCGTTTCTGGCGCCGTGAGGTGATCAACGCGTTGTGGATCGTCAATTCCACGCCAAGTAAACAGTGGGGTCATTGCCTCAGCATGCCGTGGCGCAGAGGCAGCAGCAATTCTGTCGGCTGAACAGCGGAGAGATTCGCCACTGCCGGCCAGCTGTGCGATTCACAGGCTAGAGTTCGACGCCGAGCAGCGCGTCGACAGCGTCGCTCACCAGAGCGGCGTCCGACGGGGATCCGGCGCCGCCGTCCGCGAGGGCCGCCTTGGCCCAGTCATCGACGGCCGCTACGGCCCCGGGGGCGTTGAGGTCGTTTGAGAGTTCGGCGCGCATCCGGGACACCAGCCCGGTGGCTGAGTCTTCGGGCGCGACGTCCAGGGCAGCCCGCCAGGTGCGGAGCCGGTCCTTGGCCTGGGCGAACCCGGCCTCGGTCCAGGACCAGTCGCTGCGGTAGTGGTGGGCCAGGATGGCCAGCCGGATCGCGGCCGGCTCCTCGCCGGCGGCGCGGAGTTTGGAGACCAGGACCAGGTTTCCCTTGGACTTGCTCATTTTTTCCCCGTCGAGCCCCACCATGCCGGCGTGCGCGAAGTGTTGGGCCAGCGGTACGCCGGACAGGGAGTAGGCATGCCCCGCGCCCATTTCGTGGTGCGGGAAGATCAGGTCCGAGCCGCCGCCCTGGACCGTGAACGGGGCGGGCAGGTACTTCTGGGCGATGACGGTACATTCGATGTGCCAGCCTGGCCGGCCCTCCCCCAGCCCGTCGCCGGGCCAGCTCGGTTCGCCCTCGCGGGCGACCCGCCAGAGCAGCGGGTCCAGCGCCTGGCGTTTCCCTGCCCGGCCTGGGTCACCGCCGCGTTCGGCAAAAAGCCCGAGCATCTCGGCGTCGGACAATCCGGAGATGGCCCCGAGGGTCCAGGCGTCCGTGGCCTCGGCGGAGTGCTTGCCGGCGGCCTCGACGTCGTAATAGACGTCCCCGTCC
>DATITT010000250.1:0-3266 GCA_035467435.1 Arthrobacter sp.
GCTCCCGATCGAAGGTCACAGTGCGTCCTGACGGATGGCGCGGATCTGGTCAGGAAGGGCAGCAGCGTCCAGACCTGTGGTTTCAGCAATGTCCTTCTGCTCCGTGTTGGCTGTGCCGATGGTCCATGATCCGTCACGGACCCTTTCCACGTAAAGGGTCTGCCCCGTGGGCTCCGCAGGGCGGCGAAATGCGGCGCCGCCCTGCGGATGAGTGTGCAGCTGCTCTCTAATCACCATGAAATTGGCCTACCGCCTGCGGGGCCACCGGGCCGGGGGAGGTTGCGGGCGTCTCGGAGTTTCTGGGCCCGGCGCTCCTGGAGGTAGTAGCTCCAGCACGCCCAGGGCACAAAGATGCCGACAATCAGGACCCACCATGCTTCTGCGAGGATCTCCCAAGTTCCGTCGAGCACGATTCTGATCAGACCGTAGAGCACCAGGCAATCAAGGGCGGACGCGACAATAGCCATCAAAAGTAGGCCCCGGGCCGAATTGACAGGCTTGACCAGTCCGCTGCCGTCGTCCTTCCGAACCCCGTACTCCTCCTCCGTGTACGCGACCACCTCGCCGTTCTCCGCCACACGGTGGATGACCCGCGCTTCCGTCGGCTGGTACGAAACGTAGCCTGGATCCTGGGGCACGTCCCGGCTACGCCTGGCCACGATACTCCTCGATGGCGTGCACGCTATTCAACGGGCCGTGGCAGGTTGCGGGCCTTGCGCAGCCTTTCGGCCTTGCGCTCGGAGAGGTAGCTGGACCAGGCGAAGATCAGCGGATAGAGGATCAACAGGTACATCCACCAGATCTCGCCCAGAATTTCCCATTGGTCGGTGATTCCCATTTGGACCAGGCCGTACAGCATCCCGCCGAATGCGATGGTGATCAAGACTGCCAGGACCAGCAGACCGGCTGATGAGTTCGTGGGTTTGACGATGCCAAGGCCGTCGTCCTTGCGGACACCGTATTCCTCGGCCGTGTACGCGACCACCTCGCCGTTCTCCGCCAGACGGTGGATGACCCGCGCTTCAGTCGGCTGGTACGGCACGTATCCGGGCTCCTGGGGAACGTCCCGGCTACGCCTCGCCACGGGACTCCCGGATGCCGCCCAGCAGGGCGGCGTCGTCCAGTCCTTCGGTTTCCGCGACTTCGTCAGTGGCGAAGTTGGGGATGCCGGTGGCCCAGGTGTCATCGCCGCGGCGGATTAGCAGGTGGTTCTCCGCGTCAAGGGTCTTGAAGACGAGGTAGGCGGTGCCGCCGGGATTCTGCTCGACGTGCTGACGGACCACGCGGAGGGTTGCCTCTGCCGAACTGATAGACGGATCCTGGGCGAAGACGAACCAGGTTCCCAGCAGCCGCGGCTGCAGCATCAGAGCGACGCCGGGCGCCTCGACCAGCACCACATTGTCCATGCTGTCCTCCGTCAGCAAGGAAAGTTCGGTCCAGCGCGTCGCATGTCCCAGGGCCGTGGCGACGGCTGCAGCCACCCCCTTCACGCCGAGCTCCCCGTCCGCGTCAACGGTAGCCATGTCCCGTGCCATCAGCGACGACGCCCCGGCCGTGGACAGCGTGATGTCGTCCACCAGTTCCTCGGCGCGGAAGACGCTGACGGACCGGTCCCGTGCGGGTCCCTCGAACACGTTGAGGAGATAGGCGAATTCGCCCACGCCGAAGCCGATGACGTCGACGCCGAGCCGCGGCTCCTGGTGTGTCTCTTCCTGAACAGTCATGCGATTCTCCTAATCCCCGAAGCCGAAGAACTTGGCCACGGACGTCCCAGCATCTTTGACGGTATCCTGGGCGTCGCTGACGAATTTTCCCGGATCCTTGACGGCGTTGGCGATACCCTCGCCGACGTTCTTGCCCACACTGCTGATGGTCTCCCAGTTTTCGTAGATGGCGACCCCGACGCTGGCGACCTGGCAGACGGTTCCGGCCGGAGGCGGCAGGAAGCAGCCGACGCCGAGCCCGGCTTTAAGTGCGCTGCCGACACCGCCCTTGATGTCCCCGTCCGCAAAGCTCCGCACCGAGTCGGCGGCGCTGAATCCCACGCCGGCCCAGCCGAGCCCGCGCGCGAGTCCTGATTTCCCGAGCCATTCGAGCTTGCTTCCGGCTCCGATCCAGGCTTTTTCCTCCAGCAGCGGCCCGAACTTGGACAGCGGACCGAAGTACTTGTTCAGGTTCTTCAGGGAGGCTATGTCAGAGGCTTTGTCGATCCGCGCGAGGATGCGGTTTGACTTGCCGGTGTCCTTGAGCAGCACCTCGAGGGCGCGGTTCCCGGCAGTGGTCTGCCCCAAGTGCCGGCTCTCGAAAGCCGCTCCGCCCAGGCGGTGGCGCCCCTTGGTGAGCATGGTCTGGGCCAGTTCCGCACGCTGGTTCTTCAGGACCCAGCCGTACTGCCCGACATGCTTGGCCAGCGTCAGCGGGGCCTTGATGTTCTTCTGGACTCCCATCGCTGCCCGGACCCCGCCCACGACGGCCGCTCCGCCGACAACGGCCCAGTTGCCGCCGGCGCCGCCGAGGGCGCCGGGCCCGCCGCCGGCACCGGTGGCCGCGTTGCTGGCCTTCTCCTGCTGTTCGGCGTGGGTCAGCAGCCGCTTGGACTCCGCTTTGAGGGCCAGTGCGGTCCTCTGGACCAGGGCGCGGTGGCTGCCATTCCACTCGGAAGTGAACCGCACGCCGTCGGCACCCTTCCAAGCGGTGTTGTTGTTGATGGCCGACGTCAGCGTGGTCGACTGTTGCAGCAGCGTCTCGGACGTCTTGCCGAACTGTTGCGCGAGCGTGCGCAGCTGGGCGACGTCGGCGCCCCACACATTTCCTGCCATAGCGGCATCCCCCTTGTACGTGCATCAGCCTAACCGGCTGCGGCGCAGACCTCGTGCATTCCGGCGTAGATGCCGAACGGCCACCAATCTAGCCGCAACCACGAAAGTCCGCGATGGGGTGTTCTCCCCATCCGTTGCCAGCCGAGGGCAGGCAGGCAGTTACTCGCCGCGGTGCTCCGTGAGCAGCGCGTGCTTGCGCTTCCGGAGGGCGTAGAAGGCCCCGAAGGCAAAGGCCTGGGTGACGACCACGAGGACAATCGCTCCGAGGATCTTGTTGCCGCCCAGGATCATGGTCAGCCCCACGATCGCGGACAGCAGCGCCAGCAGCGGAAGCAGCATGTAGCCAAGGACAAAGAGGGTTTCGGGTTTCTTCAACATTCGTTCAGCCCTCCGTCCGGCGCCACACGTTGATGCGGTAACGGGTGCCGTTCCCGGCGGTTTCCCAGC
>DATITT010000251.1:0-2892 GCA_035467435.1 Arthrobacter sp.
AGGTCATAGGTGATGCGGATGTGCATGCAGCCGGCACCGAAGTGGCCGTACATAACGCCTGTGAGGTCGTGGCGGGCCAGGAGCCCACGGAAATCCGAAAGGGAGCCGGCCAAGTCTTCCGGCGCGACGGCGGAGTCCTCCCAGCCGGGCCAGGATTCACCGCCGGTGGAGAGCCGTGCGGAAAGCCCTGCGCCGTCCTCGCGGACACGCCACAGGGAGGCCCGCTCCTGCAGGTCCGGAACCGTGCGGCCGTCCACCAGCCGGCCGCTTTCCTTGAGCCGGGCCAGCAGCCGGTCCGCTTCGGCGCGGACCTCGTCCGGGGTATCGCCGTCGAGGTCAACGTAGAGCCAGGCTTTGCCCTCCGGCAGGCCCGTCACGGAGCCGTCCCCGCGGCGGAAGCGCATGGTGTCAACGATCGCCTCGTCGATGCCTTCGACGGCGGCCGGTGAGAACTCCAGGATGGTCATGATGTCGCGCGCAGCGTCCACCACGTCCGCATAGCCCAGGCACACCAGCAGGGCGGTGGCGGGCTTGGGGACGAGCTTCATCCGGGCGCCCACAATGATGGCGCAGGTCCCTTCGGACCCGGCGAGGGCGCGGGCCATGTTGAACCCGTTTTCCGGCAGCAGGTTGGCCAGGTGGTACCCGGAAACCTGGCGCTGGATGCGGGCAAGCTCAAGGCGGAACTCGGACAGGTGGTTGTGGGCCAGGTCCTTGAAGGAGGTAGTCAGGGCGGCAGCGCGGGCGGCGGAGGCCCTGTCCTCAGGGTCCGTGGCACGCAGGCCCGTGGCAGTGGCGGTGAGCCGGGCGCCGTCGGACGTGACGACGTCGATCTCTGCCACGTGGTCAGACGTCCTGCCGTAACGGACGGAGTGGTTGCCGCAGGCGTCATTCCCCAGCGAACCGCCCACGGTGGCGCGGTTCTTGGAGGACGGGTCCGGGGCGAAGGTAAAGCGGTTGCCCGTTGCCTTCTCCGCTTCGCGGGAGAGGACAGAGAGAACCACACCGGGGTCCACGGTCACGGTGCCGGCAGCCTCCTCGATTTCGTGGATCGAATTCATGTGGCGGGAAAAATCCAGTACGACGCCGGGACCCATGGCGTTGCCCGCCATGGACGTCCCGCCGCCGCGGCCGATCAGCGGCGTTGCCGTTTCACGGCACGCGGCAACAACCGCGACGACGTCCTCCACTGTCCGCGGAAACACCACAGCCAGCGGGGCCACCCGGTAGTTGGAGGCGTCGTAGGAGTATTCCGCGAGGCGGCGCGGAGAGCTGTCCGCGGCCACACCTGCCGATGCCAGGCGCGCCAGCACAGCCGGCTGACCGGGGTCAGGTGCGCCTGAGCGGCGGGTGCCCGTTGCCGGGCGCGCGGGGGAGTGAACGGCGTCAACCATGGTTGGTTCAGGCCCCAGCCGTGGCGGGCACGGCTCCGGTGACGGCGCCGACGGCGGTTTCGAAGCGTTCGAGGCCGGTGGTGATTTCGTCGGCGGTGACGACGAGGGCGGGGATGAGGCGGACGACGTTGCCTGCGGGGCCGCAGGTGAGGGTGAGTAGGCCCTGGGTGGTTGTGGCCTGCTGGACTGCTGCGGCGGTGGCGGCGTCGGGGGTGCCGTCTTCGGCGGTGAACTCGATGCCCTGCATCAGGCCTTTGCCGCGCACGTCACCGATGACCGGGAAGCGGTTCTGGATGTCTTTCAGGCCGGACTGGAGCTGCTCGCCGCGGATCCGGGAGTTCTCCACGAGCCCTTCGTCCCGGACGACGTCCAGGGTCGCGACGCCGGCGGCGGCGGAGACGGCGTTGCCGCCGTAGGTCCCGCCCTGGGAACCGGGCCAGCCCTTGGACATCGTCTCGGTCGAGGCGGCGATCGCGGAGATCGGAAAACCCGAAGCGATGCCCTTGGCGGTGATCAGGATGTCCGGGGTCGCGGTGGAGTACTGGTGTCCCCAGAACTTGCCCATCCGGCCCACCCCGGCCTGGACCTCGTCAAAGATCAGCTGGATGCCGTGCCGGTCCGCGCGTTCACGCAGGCCTTCCAGGAACGCCGGCGGGGTCGGCAGGTACCCGCCGTCACCCAGGGCCGGTTCGATCAGGAACGCCGCCGTGTCGTTCGGTGCGGTGCGGGTCTGCAGCAGGTAATCGAGTTCCTTCAACGCGAACGCCACCGTGGCAGCCTCGTCCCACCCGTACCGGTACGCATACGGGAACGCGGACATGTGCACACCGGACATCAACGGAGAGAACCCGGCAGAGAACTTCGTCCCGGCAGTGGTCAACGACGCCGCAGCGACCGTCCGGCCGTGGAAGCCGCCCTGGAACACCACAATGTTCGGCCGGCCCGTGGCCATCCTGGCCAGACGGATCGCAGCCTCCACCGCCTCCGAACCCGAATTGGCGTAAAACACCGAATCCAGGCCCTCCGGCAACACCTCACCGAGCTTCTCGGTCAACTCCAGCAACGGCTTATGCATCACCGTGGTGTACTGCGCATGAATAATTTTGCCCACCTGCTCACGGGCAGCTTCCACCACCCGCGGATGGCAGTGACCCGTACTCGTCACACCAATACCGGTCGTGAAATCCAGGTAGGACTGGCCATCGGTAGCATGGATCCAGCTGCCCAGGGCGTGATCAACCACCAAAGGAGTTGCTTGCTTCAGAAGAGGGCTAAGGGAAGTCATGCGTTCCATGATCCACGTCACATCTGCTTATTGTCAACAATCAGGTGATCGTGCAGTCGCATGTCGCGGCAGCACCCACGCGAGTTATGTGATTCGGGGCACATGCCTTAGATTGTAAACAATCTACTTAACTCTTTTGGAGGTGTCCTTTGCTGTTCAGCGAAGAGGAGTACGCGGCACGCCTTGCCGGCGCACGGGTTCGGATGGAAAAGC
>DATITT010000252.1:0-2679 GCA_035467435.1 Arthrobacter sp.
CGTGGTGGACCGCTTCGCGCTGGCCTCGGACGGCACCACGGTGGCGATCGGTGACTGCGCCAACATGCCCAACCCGGTCCCCGGATCGGAACCCGGCGAGCGGATCCGGCTGGAAAGCGTCAACAACGCGATCGAACACGCGAAGGTGGCCGCCTACTCGCTCACCGGCCGGCGCGAGGAATACGCCGGCATCCCGTGGTTCTGGTCCAACCAGGCCGACCTCAGGCTCCAGATCGCCGGACTCTGCAACGGCTACGACCGGACCGTGCTGCGGCGGGACGAGGAACGCGGCAAATTCAGCGTCCTCTACTACCGCCAGGGCCAGGTCATCGCCGCGGACTGCGTCAACGCCCCGCTGGACTTCATGGCCGTGAAAAACGCCCTCGCCAAAGGCCAGAACATCCCCGCCGAGGCCGCCGCGGACCCGGCCACACCCCTCAAGACGATCACCACGGACAGCTAGCCACGCGGCCGGCCCCACCCGAAGGAGCATTATGACCACCCCCAAGACCCCTGTTGCCGACGCCGGCACCTCGAACCCGGTTTCCGACAACCAGGGTTCCGACCCGGCGGCAGGTGATGCCGCGACAGTTGATTCCGCGGGGGCGGAGTTCGCCGCTGCGTACCCGGTCCGGCCGGTTCCGGCCCCGGGGCCGGTGGACACTGCCCCGATCGCCACCACCCCTGCGGCGCTCGAGGAACTCGACGGGCTGTGGAAGGCCGTGGTGCACGAGACCCGCACCCGCGGCAATGACATCCACCTGCCGATCTCGCTCGCCTTCGCCGAGCGGCTCTGCCGCGCCTATCCCGACGCCGACGCCGAACTGGTCCGGGTGACCACCCTGCTGCACGACACCGGCTGGGCCCATGTGGACGAATCCCGCATCATCTCCGAGGGCTTCGCGGGGGACTGGCGTAAGGCCGCCATCCGTTACGAACACGAGAAGCAGGGCTGCGACGTGGCCCGCCGGGTGCTCCCGGGCCTGGGCTACTCCCCGGAATTCATCGAGCGCGTCTGCGCGATCATCGACGGCCACGACACCCGCCCGGTGGCACACTCGCTGGAAGACGCGTTGATGCGCGACGCCGACCGGCTGTGGCGCTTCGACCAGGCCGGGATTGCCCTGGCCTCGTCCTGGTTCAAGATGGACCCGGCCACCTACACGGACCGGCTGGCCACGGAAATCGTGCCCGAACTCATCACCCAGGCCGCCCGCGACATGGCCACCGCCGACCTGAACCGCTCCACCGCCCTGCTCAAGACGGCGGTCATCCGATGACCGCCGCGACGCACGCCGCTCCGGCCCTGGCCGCCCGCGCCGCGCTCAAGCTCCCGTATACGCATGTCGACGACGTCTTCGTCAACGGCGCCTGGACCCCGGCGCGGGGCACGGGCCGCAATCCGGTCACCGACCCCGCGACCGGCGAAGTCTGGGGCACCGTCCCGGACGGCAGCCCCGACGACGTGGACGCCGCCGTCGGCTCGGCCCGCCGGGCGTTTGACGACGGCGGGTGGCCGCGGCTGGCGCCCTCCGAACGGGCCGCGTACCTCCTGCGCATTGCCGAGGAAGTGGAGAAGCGGGCCGGGGAACTCTCGCTGACGAACACCCGCGAGAACGGGTCGCCGGTCTCCGAATCCGCCGGGGCCGCGGCCAACGCCGCCGGCATCTTCCGCTACTTCGCCACCCTCGCCGACTATTTGGAGCGCGGGGACGTCCGGGCCTTTCCCAAGGGCGGCGGCGAATCCGTGGTCCGGCGCGAACCGATCGGTGTGTGCGCGCTGATCGCGCCCTGGAACTTCCCGATCAACCTTGTGGTGATCAAGCTGGCCCCGGCGCTGCTGGCCGGCTGCACCGTGGTGATCAAGCCGGCGTCGCCCACACCGCTGTCGCTCCGGGTGATCATCGATGCGGTGGCTGCCGCCGGCGTCCCGGCCGGCGTCGTCAACCTGGTCACCGGTTCCGGCCGGCTGGGAGACGCGCTGGTGAAGCACCCGGGCGTGGACAAGGTGGCGTTCACGGGGTCGACGCCGGTGGGGCGGAAGATCGCGGCGGCCTGCGGCGAGCTGCTGCGCCCCGTCACCCTGGAACTCGGCGGCAAGTCCAGCGCGATCGTGCTGCCGGACGCGGACCTGGACGCGATGTCCAAGGTGCTGATCCGCTCCTCGATGCGCAACACCGGGCAGACCTGCTACATCTCGACCCGGATCCTGGCCCCCGCCAGCCGCTACGAGGAAGTCGTGGACATGGTCACGTCCACTATCGCCGCCGGCAAGCAGGGCGACCCGCTGGACCCGGACACGGTCTTCGGGCCCTGTGCCACGGAATCCCAGTACCGGACCGTGCTGGAGTATGTGGAGTCGGGGCTGGCCGAAGGCGCCCGCGCCACCACCGGCGGGCGCGCGGCGTCACTGGGCGGCGGGCTCGAAGGCGGGTACTTCGTGGAACCCACCGTGTTCGCCGACGTCACCCCGGACATGCGGATCTCCCGGGAGGAGATCTTCGGGCCGGTCATCTGCATCCTGAAGTACAACGACGCCGGCGGCAGCGCCGATGAGGCCGTTGCGCTGGCGAACAACACGGAGTTCGGGCTGGGCGGGCTGGTGTTCGGGGCCGATCCGGACGCGGCGCTCGCCGTCGCGGACCGGATGGACACCGGCTCGGTGGGCATCAACTTCTT
>DATITT010000253.1:0-3376 GCA_035467435.1 Arthrobacter sp.
CCGCCACCTCCACCTCCGCGAAGCAGCCGGGCAAGATTTCCGCCGCGGACGAGCCCGGCCGGCACCCGGCCGATCCGCACGACTCCCAGCTGTTCACCGGATCAATCGAGGCCATCCAGCGCTCCCGGGCCTTCACCGGCCCCGGCGAGAGAGTCTTCGAGGACCGGGACAAGAGCATCGCCGGGCAGAACTAGGACGCCCCGGCGGGCGGCCCGGCGGCATCCACATGGCACAGCCGGGGTCTTCCCTGCCCGCGGGAACTGTTCCATAATCAGACGTTGGCGGGCCAGCGTCGGTGCTGGCCGCCGGAGAGCTGAGGAGTTCCCATGACGGTAGAACAGCCGACTGAAGAACCCGTTGAGGTTCCTGCCCGCGACTGGTTCCAGAGCGCCGTCGTCTATCAGATCTATCCGCGCAGCTTCGCCGATTCCAACGGGGACGGCATCGGGGACCTGCGGGGCATTATCAGCAAGCTGGACTACCTGCACCGGCTCGGCGTCGACGTCCTCTGGCTGTCCCCGATTTACACCTCCCCGCAGGACGACAACGGCTACGACATCAGCGACTACCGCAGCGTGGACCCGATCTTCGGCACCCTCGAGGAACTGCGGGAACTGACGGACGGGCTGCACGCCCGGGGCATGAAGCTGGTCATGGACCTGGTGGTCAACCACACCTCGGATGAGCATCCCTGGTTCGTGGAGTCACGCTCCTCGAAGGACAACCCCAAGCGGGACTGGTACTGGTGGCGGCCGCCTCGGGAGGCGTCCGCTGACGGTTCCGCCGGCGGCCCGGCGGACAGCCGGGGCGCGGAGCCGAACAATTGGGGCTCGGCGTTCTCCGGCCCGGCCTGGGAGTTCGACCAGGCCACCGGCGAGTACTACCTCCACCTGTTCTCCAGGAAGCAGCCGGACCTGAACTGGGAAAACCCGCAGGTCCGGGCGGCGGTCTACGAGATGATGAACTGGTGGCTGGACCGGGGTGTGGACGGCTTCCGGATGGACGTCATCAACTTCATCTCCAAGGACACCGCCCTGCCGGACGGGCCGATCGCCGCCGGCAAGCTCTACGGCGACGGCACCCCGTTCTACATCGGCGGGCCCCGGATCCACGAATTCCTGCAGGAGATGCACCGCGAGGTCTTCGCCGGCCGCCCCGGACCGCTGCTGACCGTCGGCGAAATGCCCGGCGTCACCGTGGAGGAGGCCATCCTCTTCACCGACCCGGAGCGCGCCGAGGTGGACATGGTTTTCCAGTTCGAGCATGTGGCCCTGGACCAGGAGGACGGCAACAAGTGGCGGCCCAAGAAACTCAAACTCACGGATCTCAAGAAGTCCCTGGGCCACTGGCAGACCGGCCTCGCGGAGCGCGGCTGGAACAGCCTCTATTGGGGCAACCACGACCAGGCCCGGGCGGTCTCGCGCTTCGGCGACGACGGCCAGTACCGTGAGCTTTCCGCCAAGATGCTCGCCGGCGTCCTGCACCTGCACCGCGGCACGCCCTACGTCTACCAGGGCGAAGAACTCGGCATGACCAACATGACCTTCGGGGCGATCAGCGAGTACCGGGACATCGAGGTCCTCAACCACCACCGCGAGGCCACCACGCATCTGGGCCACGCCGACGCCGACGTCCTCGCCGCGCTCGCGCCGCTCAACCGCGACAACGCGCGCACCCCGGTCCAATGGGATGCCTCCCGGCACGGCGGCTTCACCACCGGCTCCCCCTGGATTGCGGTGAACCCGAACGCCAACCACATCAACGCCGCCGCGCAGGTCGACGACCCGGACTCGGTCTTCAGCTTCTACCGGGCAGTGATCGCGCTGCGGCACAGCGAGCCCGTGGTGTCGCACGGTGACTTCACCATGCTGCTGCCGAGGGACGAGCACGTCTACGCTTTCGTCCGTTCGCTGCCGGAGACCAAGCTGCTGGTGCTGGGCAACTTTTCCGGCCAGGACCAGGAGGTGGCGCTCGACGACGCCGACGTTCCCGTGGTGTGGGACAGCGCGGAGCTGGTCCTGGGCAACTATCCTGCCGATGCCGCGGTGCCCCGTCTGCATCTGCGGCCGTGGGAGCTGAAGGTCCTGCGCGCCGGAGCAACGCATGCATCATCCACCACGAGTGAGGGAGCCCGGCATGACCATTCCACCGCCACACGAACCTGAGCCGTTTCCGCCGGAGCCCGGCCCCACCACGCCTGAGCCCCAGCCCGGGGACCCGTTTCCCCCGGATCCGGGCCCGGTCCCACCCCCGGCGCCGACTCCGGAGCCGGGTCCCGCGCCTGCCCCCGGTCCCTTCCCGACGCCAGGGCCGCTGCCGATTCCCGACCCCGGCCCGGTCCCGCCACCACGGCCGGACCCGACACGGTTCTAGGCAGGTCCCGCCGGCGGTTTGGCCCAACCGGGGGGTGGCACACTCGATTGGCGGCCGGCCCAGCCGGTGTGCCGGCCCCCTCATGCGGTGTGCCGCCCCCTCATGCTGTGTGACGGCTCACTCCGCGATGCCGTGCAGGAAGTTCCGCACTTCCGTGTTGAAGGCGTCGGGCGCTTCCAGCTGAGCCAGGTGCCCGACGTCGGGAATCACCACGAGTTTTGAGCCCGGAATCCGGCGGTTCAGCTCGTGGGCGACGTTCAGCGGGGACCGCTGGTCGTCCGCGCCGTACAGCAGGAGCGTGGGAATGCTGATGGTGGGCAGCACCGGGCGGTAGTCGGCCCGGCCGCTGGCGGAGAGCAGGGCCCGCATGCCGGCCGGGCGCACGTCTGCCATGATCCTGCTGGCTTCGGCAACCACGGCGGGATCGGCCTTGCCCGTGAACAGTGTCGGCAGCCACTCGTCGACGAACTTCTCCGGAGGCTGATCGATCTCGGCCAGCACCTGGGCGTAGCGCCGCTCCACTTCCTCGGGCGGCAGCGATCCCGCCCAGCCGGCGTAGGCGGAGGCCAGCACCAACGACGCGGGCATCCCCGGATATCCGCGGTACAGCTCCAGGGCCACCATGGAACCCCACGACAGCCCCAGCAGGTGTGGCTTCGCGGGGACGGCCGCGCTCAGGAACCCGGCGGTGATGGTCCCGAGCTCCTCGGCGGACAAGTCCGGGGCGGGGTCGTCCGACTGGCCGCATCCGGGGGCGTCCCAGGCGAACACGGTGAACTCGTCCGAGAGGCCCTCCAGCTGGGAGCGCCAGATCCGGCTGTCCTCCCCGGCGCCGTGTAACAGGACCAGCGCTGGTCCCTGGCCGGTCCTCCGGTATGCGATCCGCAGCCCATCAACCTCGACGGTTTCCATAATCCAATGCTAGGCCGGTCGTCGGTTGCCGGGCAGCGAAAGTTCACGACGCGCAAAGCCGCCCGCGCCACGCAAAAGACCCCTCGATGCC
>DATITT010000254.1:0-6246 GCA_035467435.1 Arthrobacter sp.
CTGGGGTGACTTCCAGCAACCCGATCAACAAGGATCAAGAGGGAGAAACAATCATGCTGAAGGATCTCGAAATCATCGCAGTCCTCCCCGCAAAGGACATCGCCCGGGCGGGTGATTACTACCGTGACGTGCTGGGACTGGAGCCCGCCGACGCCATGGACGAGGAGAATCTGCTCTACCGCTGCGGCAAGGGAACGGCCTTCCTGCTCTACCAGACCGACAATGCAGGAACAGCGAAAAACACCCAGATGGGCTGGGCAACCGACGACATCGAAGCCGAGGTGCAGGATCTGCGCGGCCGCGGTGTTGTTTTCGAGGAGTACGACTTCCCTGGCCTGAAGACGGAGAACGGGATCGCTTCTACTCCGGTGGGCAAGGCCGCGTGGTTCCTGGACAGCGAGGGCAACATTCTGAATCTCTTCCAGCGCTAGCAGCGCCGGCCACGAAGGCGCCGCCCCTGCATCATGGGGGGACTCTGCAGGGACGGCACACTCCTCACGCCACCTTGTCGGGTGCGGACTCAGACGGCGACCCGACGGCCTCCGCGGGGAGGCGCCCGGTGATGAACAGGGCAGCGATCGCCAGCAACGCGGTCAGAGCCAGCGCGGCCCGCAGGGCATCCAGGCGGGAGCCGGAGTTGACCGACATGATGGCATCGGCCGTCTCCTGGTCGACTCCGGCATCCTCCAGCGCGCCGCGCAGCTGTGTATCGGAAATGAACGGGACGCCGCTGGCCAGCTGGACCGAGGATTGCTCCTGCACGGAGCTCGGGACAGCCGGGTTGTCCTGGATGCCGGTCATGAAGGCAGCGCTCAGCGTGGCGATGAGCACCGACCCGATCAGCGCGGTCCCCAGGGAGGCACCGAGGTTGGTGGCCGTGTTCTGCAGGCCCCCGACCTCCGCGCTCTGTGAGTCCGGGACCGAGGAGACCGTGATGGCGCCCAGCTGGGAGGACAGTGCCCCCAGCCCGAAGCCCATCAGCAGCATCGGGATGGCAACGATGCCTGCATCCGCCCCTGGGTCCATTCCTGCCACGAGGATGAGGATGCCGGAGATCATCAGCATCAGCCCCAGCCGGACGACACGGCGCGGGTTGGCATGCGGCCAGACTTTGGGGATTCCTGCGGCGGCCAGAATCAGCGCTACGGACAGCGGGAAAATCCGGATTCCGGTCTCGAGTGCGCTCAGCTCCAGCACCACCGACAGGAACAGGGGGATGGTGAAGAACACGCCTGCCTGCACGAGGAATTGAGCGAAGAACACGCTGAGTCCGCCGGTGAGACGCTGGTTGCTGAACAGTGCGGGGTCGATCAGGGGATCGCCGCCCACGGCGGCGAGGTGCGATGTCCGTCGCAGGAACGCGTAGAGGACAAGCAGTCCGACGATCAGCAGCCACACCACGGGGGAGAGCCCCAGGACTGTCGGCGCGCCGGGCTTGGACTGCACCCAGCCCCACTCACCCGAACGCAGCACACCGTACACCACCAGGCCCAGTCCCGCTATCGACAAAACGGACCCCACAAAATCGAGCCGGACCTTGGCCGGTGGCACGTCCTCAACCTTGCGCAGGACCAGCAGGATCGCAAGGACGATGACGACCTCGCCGACGAAAACATACCGCCAGGATGCAAACGTGGTCACTGCGCCGCCGATGAGCGGGCCCGCGGCGACCGCCATGGCGCCCGCCGCAGCCACCAGACCGTAGGCGCCGGCGCGGCGTTCGGGCGGGAAGTTGGCAGCAACAAGCGAGACGATCGCGGGCATAATCAGTGCCGCACCGACACCCTCCAGGAGGGACCAGCCCAGGAGCAGCACTCCCAGGTTGGGAGCGAGGGCCGTCGTGAGTGACCCCGCGGCATAGATGATCAGGCCGAGGGCAAACGCGCGGCGGCGGCCCATGATGGTCCCCACCTTGCCGCCGGTGATCATCAGCGACGCCATGACAAGGGTGTAGAGGGTGATCGCCGTCTGGATCCCGGTGATCGTCGTCCCCAGATCCGCGGCCACCGTGGCCATCGAAACGTTCATCACCGAGCTGTCGAGGGTCATCAGGAACTGGCCCGATGCCAGCACCGCCAGGACCAGGCCGGCGCCAGCCCGGGCCGTTGTCGCCGCCCCGGAACTCACAGTTCCGACCTCTGGAGCGAGCCGCTTTCCTGTGCGCGCATGAACGCCATGCTCCGCGCCCCCGGTTGGCCTGTCAAGACCGCGCATTGTTCCGCCCGCGATGTCCTTTTCCGCCTCCTCCCGGGCGGGCCGCAGGGCCGCGCCTGAAATCTTCCTGCCGGACGCCTTACCTGCCGCGGCCTCCCGGGCCTACAGTGGGGCATGTACAGGCCGTCGACAGGAGTGCCCCAGTGATTACCCTGCAGATCGAACACCTGGTCCGGGACTTCGACATGTGGAGGAGGGCGTTCGACAGCGACCCCCTCAACCGTGCCGCATCGGGGGTGCGGTCGTACCGGATCTCGCGTCCCCTTGACCAGGAGGACTACGTCATGCTGGAGATGGATTTCGATACGCAGGCAGCAGCCGTGGATTTCCTGGGCCGGCTGCAGAACGACACGTGGAAAACCGGGGTGACGGCGCCGGCCCTGGTCGGTGAGCCCTCGACCAGGATCATCGAGACGGTGGCCATGGAGAAGGTGCCTGCGCCCTGAGCCCGCAGGTCACCTCCCCGGGACTGCAGGCTCGGCTGGTCGCGGCATGTTCGACGGCGTTGGGCCGGGCCGCGCGCGGACGGCAAGTCCGGCGCAGAGAACGACGGCAAGTCCGCCGATGATGGTGGTCCAGGCGAGGTGCTCGCCCAGCAGCAGCCCGGCCCAGCAAATGCTGAGGACGGGCTGGATGAGCTGAACCTGGCCGACCCGTGCCATCGGACCGATGGCAAGCCCGCGGTACCAGGCGAAGAACCCGAGGAACATGCTTACGCCGCCGAGGTAGGCAAAGGCGGCCCACTGCGCGGGTGTACCCGAGGGCGGCTGCTGGGACATCGAGAGGGCCGTCAGGAACACCATCAGGGGAGAGGCGAGAACGAGCGCCCACGAGACGGTCTGCCAGGCGCCGAGTTCGCGCGCAAGCAGGCCACCCTCTGCGTATCCGATGGCGGCGGCAACGACAGCGCCGAAGAGCAGCAGGTCTGTCCCGTGCAGTTGCCCGAATCCGCCGGACTGCGCGGAGGCGAAGGCGATCGCTGCCACCGCGCCGACGCCGGTGGTGGCCCAGAAGGCCAGCGGTGGGCGTTCACGTCCGCGCAGCACTGCCATCGTTGCGGTCGCAGCAGGCAGCAATGCGATGACCACGGCACCGTGACTGGCAGGGACGGTGGAGAGCGCGAACGAGGTCAGCAGCGGGAAGCCGGCCACGATCCCGCCGGCCACGACGGCCAGACGCACCCACTGGACGCCCTGCGGCGGGCGCTGCCGGGTAAGGGCCAGGGCGCATGCGGCGAGAACCGCGGCCAGGACCGCCCGGCCGGACCCGATGAAGAGGGGGTCCAGTCCGCCGACTGCCACCCGGGTGAACGGAACGGTGAAGGAGAAGGCTGCCACGCCAAGCAGGCCCCACCACAAGCCGGTGACCGGCCGCGGGGATATCGGTGGCCCAAAAACGAGGATAGCGCTACTATTGGCTCTCATGTTCAACGATAGCAGTTCGCGTATTGCGGAACGACTCCGGGAATGGATCGCGGTAGCTCCGCCCGGGGCCAGGCTGCCCTCCACGCGCTCGCTGGTTGCCGACTACCAGGCAAGCCCGGTGACCGTGCAGAAGGCCCTCCGGGCTCTCACGGCGCAGGGCCTGATCGAAAGCCGGGCCGGCGTCGGAACCTTCGTCCGGGCGGTCCGGACCGCGCAGCCCGCGGACTACGGCTGGCAGACGGCAGCGCTGCGCACGCCCCAGGCACCGCTGCGGCCGGTCGCCACCGCGATGCGCTCCGCGTCGAACGATGTCATCGCCTTCCACTCGGGCTATCCGGATCGGGAACTTCTGCCGGAGCGTCTTGTGCGCGCGGCACTGTCACGGGCCGCCCGCGGCGATGCGG
Organism: Arthrobacter sp.; assembly: GCA_035467435.1. Taxonomy (GTDB): domain Bacteria; phylum Actinomycetota; class Actinomycetes; order Actinomycetales; family Micrococcaceae; genus Arthrobacter. The sequence continues at coordinate 4,043 of DATITT010000254.1, forward strand.
CCTGGTCGCGTCCGCCGGCGGCGGGGCAGCCGGAGCTGCAGTCCTGGTTCGCCCATGACCTCCGGTCCTCGACCCCGGCCGGCGTCACGCCGCCAACTCCGAGCGATGTCATCGTGCTGCCAGGAAGCCAGAGCGGGCTCAGTTCTGTGTTCCGGGCGCTGGCCGGCAGCGGGCAGCCCCTGCTGATGGAATCCCCGACGTATTGGGGGGCCATCCTCGCCGCGGCGCAGGCCGGTGTTCATGTCGTGCCGGTGCCGAGCGGACCCGAGGGCCCGGATCCGGAGGGACTGGACAGGGCTTTCGAGGAGACGGGCGCACGCCTGTTCTACGCACAGCCGAACTATGCCAATCCCACCGGCGCGCAATGGCCGGTGCGGGTGGTCGAGCGGGTACTGGACGTCGTTCGGGCGCACGGCGCGTTCATCGTCGAGGACGACTGGGCGCACGATTTCGGCATCACGACCACCGCCGCACCCGTCGCGGCCCGCGACGATTCCGGACATGTCGTCTACCTTCGCTCGCTGACCAAAAGCGTGTCCCCGGGCATACGCGTTGCCGCCGTCATAGCCCGGGGCCCGGCGCGCGACCGCATTCTGGCCGACCGGGGAGCCGAGTCGATGTATGTCAGCGGCGTGCTCCAGGCCGCGGCGCTCGACGTCGTGACGCAGCCCGCGTGGCAGACGCACCTGCGCGGCCTCCGCCACCAACTCGAGGCGCGGCGGGACCTGCTGGTCGGGAGCCTTCGGGAGCACGCACCGCAGGCGTATGTCGAGCACGTGCCCAGCGGGGGACTGAATCTCTGGGCACGCCTGCCCGACGGAACCGACCTCGAACGGCTCACCCGTGACTGCGAGGCCGGCGGCGTCATCATCGCCCCCGGTACCGAGTGGTTCCCGGCAGAACCCACAGGACCGTTCATCCGGCTCAACTACGCCGGCCCCAACCCCGGTGCGTATCCCGACGGCGCGCGCATCCTCGGCCAGTCACTGGAGCGCAACTGCCGGTGAAGGTGCCGCAGGATATTCTTGGTGTATGACTGCCGCAGCCCCATCAACCGTCGCCTTTGACGGCCGCTTCGCCCGGGAGCTACCGGAAATGGCCATCCCCTGGCAGGCGGAGGAGGCACCCGACCCGAGGCTCCTTGTGCTCAACGAGCCGCTGGCCGCCGAGCTGGGCCTGGACGCCGCCTTCCTCCGGGATTTCGACGGGGTGCGTCTGCTGATCGGCAATCTGGTCCCCGACGGCGCGACTCCTGTGGCCCAGGCCTACACCGGCCACCAGTTCGGCTGGTTGGCGCCCCGTCTCGGCGACGGCCGCGCGCTCCTGCTCGGTGAGATCACCGATGCGTCCGGCCACCTTCACGATGTCCATCTCAAGGGCTCCGGGCGCACCCCGTTCGCCCGCGGCGGCGACGGGCTGGCGGTGGTCGGTCCGATGCTGCGGGAGTACATCGTGAGCGAAGCGATGCACGCCATGGGCATCCCCACCACGCGGTCCCTCGCCGTGGTGGCGACGGGGCGCCCGGTGCTCCGCGAAACCATGCTGCCAGGCGCAGTACTGACACGGATCGCCTCCAGCCATCTGCGCGTGGGTAGCTTCCAGTACGCCCGGGCCACGGGCGACCTCAACCTTCTGCGCCGCCTCGCCGATCATGCGATCACCCGCCACTACCCGGGCGCCGCGGAGGCAGAGCAGCCCTATCTCGCGCTGTTCCAGGCCGTGGTCGCCGCCCAGGCGTCGCTGGTGGCCCAGTGGATGCTGGTGGGTTTCGTGCACGGCGTCATGAACACCGACAACATGACCATTTCCGGCGAGACCATCGACTACGGGCCCTGCGCCTTCCTGGACGCCTTCGATCCGGCCACGGTCTTCAGCTCGATCGACGAGACCGGACGCTACTCGTACCGCAACCAGCCGGTCATGGCGGAATGGAACCTCACGCGGCTCGCGGAGTCCCTGCTGCCACTCTTCGACAACGAGCAGGAGCGGGCGGTTGCCCTGGCCCAGGAGTCCCTCGCCGCATTCCGCGGGCAGTACAGCGCGGCCTGGTCGGCGGGCATGGCAGCGAAACTTGGTCTTCCTGACGGGGTCGACGACGACGTGGCCTCGCCTCTCGTAGACGAGGTGCTCCGCGTCCTTCAGGAGGGCCGGGCTGACCACACATTGTTCTTCCGGAGCCTCAGCGCGTTCGCCCGGGGCGACGC
>DATITT010000255.1:0-4692 GCA_035467435.1 Arthrobacter sp.
AGCTCCTGTTCGCCACCGAGCCAGCCGCCGACACCAAAGGCCTGCCGGTCGCGTACCCGGCGTCGCTGCCCCCGGTGGTCCCGGCACCCGGCGGCGCGGCAGCCCCGGTAACCGGCGGACCCAGCTACAACAACGCGGCCGAGCTCACGCCCGGACTGTTCTCTGATTCGCTCCTGGGCGCGGAAACAAAGTTCTATAAAATCCCCGTGGGCTACGGCCAGCGGCTCAGCTTCAAGGCCACCTTGACAGACGACGGTGCCGCCGAAGGATCGATCGGCAAAAGCCTGAACCTTGCCCTCTTCAGCCCGCTGCGCCAGGAGACTGAACTCGCCCGCGGGAGCGAGCACTACATCTCGGGCAACTCGCTGAACTACTCGTTCATGGGCACCGGCGACAGCCTGGCAGCCAGCATGGCGGTCCCGGTGCGCTACAACAACCGCAATTCGAAGGATGCTGGCATCGAGTTGATCGCCTACCCCGGCGGCTACTACCTCACTGCGTCGGTTAAGGACCATTCCACCGTGGACATCGGCAGCGAACTGGCGTTCGACCTGGCCATCGACGTCAGCGGCGGCGCCGAGGACGGGCCGCTCCTGAACGCGACGGAAGCTACCGCGGCTCCCTCTGAAAAGCCCTCCGGAAAGGCCTCCGAACAGCCCCCGGCGGCGCCCGGCGCCGGCACCCCGCAGGCGGCGTCGACGTCGGACAGTACCGGCCCGCTGTGGTGGGGACTCGGCATTGCCGGACTGCTGGCAGCGGCCGGCGGAGTGTTCGTGTTCCTGCGGCGCCGGTCTTCCCAGCGGAACGTGGGCTAACGGCATTTCCTCGGACCTGATGGTGAGACGTTACATGTAACGTTGGACCATGAGCGTTAGGGATCGCGTTGCACGGCATCGGGCGGCCATGCGCGAGCGTGGTTTTCGGCAGATTCAGATGTGGGTTCCAGACGCCCGCACGGAGGAGTTCAAGCGTGAGGCGCGGCGCCAAGCGCTCGCGGTTGCCGCCGCAGACCGTGCCGGTGATGACCAGGACTTCATCGAACAGATTTCGGAAGACTGGCCGGAGTGAACCGGGGCGAGCTTTGGACGGTCTCGGGCGGAACATATGCGCAAAAACCCAGGCCAGCGCTCATCATCCAGGATGACCTGTTTGCGGCGTCTGAGTCGATCACCCTTCTGCCGCTGACGTCCCAATTGACGGACGCGCCACTGCTGAGGTTGACCGTTGAGCCAGGACAGCTGACCGGGTTAGAGCATGTTGGCCAGATCATGGTGGACAAGCTGACAACGGTGCGTCGCGCCAACCTTGGGCAGCGAGTAGGGCGAGTGGATGCGAAGACGATGGTTGCAGTTGAGCAGTCCCTTGCCATTTTTCCAGGCCTGGCGAGCTGAGAAATAGTCACCGGTAGACCTGCCGGCGCGTTCGTGTTCCTCCGGCGCGAGTCATCCCAGCGGACCGCGGGCCAGCCAGTTCGAGGCCCTCCGCCAGCAGGCGCAATATCACGAACTGGTAACATTGGGCTAATGCGGTCTAATTCTGGTTCAACACGAGTCACGCAGTTGGATGGCCTCAGGGGGATTGCCGCCCTGGTGGTTGTCGCCTGCCACGCCCTGTCCACCCTCCCGGGAACCGGGAACGCTGTAAATGGCAACCGCTCCGCGGAACTCAACGCTGCGGAGACGTGGGCCGTGTTCTCGCCACTGCACATCCTCTGGAACGGCACTCCGGCTGTCCACGTCTTTTTCGTGCTCTCCGGCTTCGTGCTGGTCCTGCCGTTCACCAGGCCGGGCGCGGCCGGGCGCTGGGCCCAGTACTACGCCAAACGTTTTTTCCGCCTCTACCTGCCGGCCTGGGCGTCCCTGGCGGTGGCCGTGGCCTTGATTGCCATCATTCCCCGGTCGGCGTCGCCGCTGCAGAGCACCTGGGCGAACATGTACGTGACCGACCCCAGCGTTGGCCAGGTCCTCAAGGACGGCCTGCTCCTGCTGACTACAAGCACCATCAACACCCCGCTGTGGTCGCTCAAGTGGGAAGTCGCGTTCTCCCTCCTGCTCCCGGCCTACGTCTTTCTCGCCCTCCGCGGGCGGCGCTTCTGGCACGTGAAAATCGGCCTTGCCCTCCTGCTGGCCCTGGCGGGAGCCGTGCTGGACGTGGAGTGGCTGTCCTATCTCCCGATCTTCGCCATCGGGGCCGTCCTGGGAGCTGAACGTGAGCGGATCCGCGAGCTGACCGAGTCCTGGCCCCGCTTCGTCTGGTTCTTTGTGGCCGCCGCGGGACTCTTCCTGGCCAACGCGGAGTGGATCAGCCCCGCGCAGCCGATCCCCGGCGTCGAGGCCGTTGTCACGGTGGGCTCGACGCTGATCGTCCTGCTGTTCGTGTCCTGCAGCCCGGCCAAGAGGCTCGGTGACACAGCCGTCGCGCAATGGCTGGGACGCGTGTCCTTCAGCCTCTACCTGGTGCACCTTCCGATCATCCTGGCCGGCGTCGCCCTGCTGCGATCCGTCTCGCTGCCGCTGGCGCTCGCCGTCTCCGTCGCCGCCTCGTTCGTGATCGCCGAGCTGTTCTACCGCTACGCGGAACAACCCGCCCAGCGGCTTTCGACGGCCGTGGGCCGCGCCGTGGGGCGCCGGAGCCAGCGCGACGCTCCCGCGGACGGTCCGGCCATCCCACAGCCGGCAGAAGCGATTTCGCCTCCCATGGCACCGGAATACGCTGGTTCTCGCTCCCGCTAATCTGGGACGCAACCGGAATGAACGCGAGCTGTTTGGACTCTGTGTTCAGCGGCAGGAGCCGGTCGGCGCCGTCGAGGGCCAAGACAAGAAGCACTCCACGGCCACGTGGTCGACGTCCAGAATGCATGAACGCGGCCTGACCAGCAATAAGCAGGCGGCAGATGCCAACCAAGGCTGCTTCCTCCCATCGTCCAGTAACGCCTGCGTAACGCGCAGCGGGGTCGAATGAGGCAGGCCAAATCGGCCGGGATGAGATCGGAGCGGACATGGGTTGGAGCGGTTGGTTTAATCTGGCGGGCCCAGGTGGCGGATTCAGCGGCGGCCCCGCCACGATTTCTCGCAACAAGGACGTCTGCAACATTTACGTCCGCGGCAACGACAACGCCCTCTGGCAACGCGCCTACTACGCCAACAGCTGGCACCCCTGGGCCCGGCACAACGACGGCGGCGTCCTCACCTCAAAGCCCGCTCTCGGATCCATGGGCCCGGACCACGAACACGTCTTCGTCCGCGGCACCGACAACAACGTCTGGCAAAAATACTGGAATGCTGTGGTGGAACCGGCAGGCGAGGTGTCTTTCGGGGTCAGCGAGTGTGTGTACGGCTGGACTGCGGCCTACCACCAGTCGGGAACCCGGGTCACTGTGAGGATCCAGCTGAATCCGGACGCGGGGATCAGCACCGCCACCATGGACGGGTTGCGTGCCACGTGGCGGAACGGGATCATCGCCACCTGGTCCAACAGGTTCGATTGCCGGGCCCCGAATGGCGGCAGCCAGCCCGTCACTTTCGACGTGCAGTGGGTCGGCTCCGGTGCCCACCACGTGGTGCGCGTCCAGTCAGGCCCGGGACGTTCAAACATGAGGTTGTGGGATACCAGCGACACGGGCAATGTGGCGGCCCACGAATTCGGGCACATGCTGGGGCATCCGGACGAGTACGCTGATGCGGCCTGTCCCGCAAGGAATCCGGTAAACACAGGCACCGTGATGGCGGACAACACCGAGTCCGTGGCCCGTCACTACAATCGGATCGCCGGGTTCCACGGTGCCGGGCACAGTCCCACCGCTGATGCACCCGAGCCGGCTGAGGTCACTGCGGAGGCAGCCATGACGCTGAAGAATATTGACAACCTGAAGCCTGAGCCGCGGGCGGCGGTCCTGCAGCGGTTGCGCGGGATGGCTGAGAGCGGGGCTGTCCCTGCAGGGGCGGCGGACGCCGAGGTGGTGTTCGAGGTTTCCGGCGGCGCGCCGGGTGAACGGTACCTTTACCGTCTGGGCGTCCACGGGGACGGGGCGGCTGAGCGGAGCGTGGTGGACGAGCTGCAGCCGGGCGAGAGTGAACCGCCAAGTCACGGGATGGACCGGCAGTTGGCGGGCCGCGTGTTCGAGGCCGCGGCCGAGGCGGGCCTGCTCGATGACAGCGCCCCGGCGGTACCGCAGCAGCAGGACAACCAAGTCCTGCCCGACAGCATGATTGCGATCATCACCGTGCGCGACGGCGATACAGTGCGGCGGGTCGTCGTCCCTGCGGACGAGCCTGCCAACGCTGCGGCCAGCCTGCCGGGCGAGCCTGCAGACATTCCTTTGCGGACCCAGATCCAACTACCGTCCGATTCGGTGACGGCGCTGCGCCCGGTCCTGGAAGCGCTGGCGGCGGTGGAAGCTTCACTTTAGAGAGTGAACGGCCGGGATTGATCCCGCCAGACTCAGACTGGGGCGCAGATGATGGTTCAGGTCGGTGCCGGGGCCGTCACAGGCTGCCCGCCGGCGTCGTTCGCGTCTTCGTTCCTCAGGCTTGGTTGAAGCGGACCATGTTGCCGGACGGGTCGCGGAAGGCGCAGTCGCGCGGGCCCCAGGGCTGGACGATGGGTTCCTGGAGGACCTCAGCGCCGGATGCCCGGACGGCCTCGAACGTGGCGTCGAGATCGTCGGTGCGGAACACGAGGACGGGGAGGGCG
>DATITT010000256.1:0-6875 GCA_035467435.1 Arthrobacter sp.
GCCGGGGTGATGCCCACGAGGGCCTCGCCGGGGGTGATGATGCCGGGGCAGTTCGGTCCGATGATGCGCGTGACCTGCTTGCCGTTGGCGTCGACCTTGGACTGTGCCAGGGCCCAGAACTCGGCAGAGTCCTGCACCGGCACGCCTTCGGTGATGACGACGACCAGGCCGATGCCGGCCTCGATGGCCTCAACGACGGCGTCCTTGGTGAATGCCGGGGGGACGAAGACGATGGAGACGTCAGCGCCGGTCTCGGCCATGGCTTCCTTGACGGTGCCGAAGACGGTGATCTCGGTGTCGCCGTGCAGGACCGTCGAGCCGGCTTTGCGGGCGTTGACGCCGCCGACCACGTTGGTGCCGGCCTTCAGCATCAGGGCGGTGTGCTTGGTGCCTTCGCCGCCGGTGATGCCCTGGACGATGACCTTGGAGTCCTTGTTCAGATAAATAGACATAGTCGAGTCCCTCTACTTCGCTGCGTTGGCGAGCTCGGCAGCCTTGTCGGCGCCCTCGTCCATGGTGGCGGCCAGGGTAACCAGCGGGTGGTTGGCCTCGGCCAGGATGCGGCGGCCTTCCTCAACGTTGTTGCCGTCGAGGCGGACTACCAGCGGCTTGTTCGCGGAGTGGCCCAGCTCGGCCAGTGCACCGACGATGCCCTTGGCGACGGCGTCGCAGGCGGTGATGCCGCCGAAGACGTTGACGAAGACGGACTTGACCTGCGGGTCGCCCAGGATGACGTCGAGGCCTGCTGCCATGACCTCGGCGGAAGCTCCACCGCCGATGTCCAGGAAGTTGGCGGGCTTGACGTTGCCGTGGTTCTCGCCGGCGTAGGCAACGACGTCGAGCGTGGACATGACCAGGCCGGCACCGTTACCGATGATGCCCACGGAGCCGTCCAGCTTGACGTAGTTGAGGTCCTGCGCCTTGGCCTTGGCCTCAAGCGGGTCAGCAGCATCCTTGTCTTCAAGGGTGGCGTGCTTCGGGTGGCGGAAGCCGGCGTTCTCGTCGAGGGAGACCTTGCCGTCGAGGGCAACGATGTCACCGGCGCCGGTCAGGACCAGCGGGTTGACCTCCACGAGGGTGGCGTCTTCCTTCTTGAAAACGTCCCAGAGCTTCAGGATGGCGCTGGCAACCTTGCCGCGCAGTTCCTCGGCGAAGCCTGCAGCGGCGACGATTTCGTCGGCCTTGGCCTGGTCGATGCCGACGGCCGGGTCAATGGCGATCTTGGCCAGGGCGTCGGGGCGCTCAACGGCGAGCTGCTCGATTTCCATGCCGCCTTCAACCGAGCACATGGCCAGGTAGTTGCGGTTGGCCCGGTCCAGAAGAACGGAGAAGTAGTATTCCTCGGCGATGTCCGCACCCTGGGCGATCATCACGCGGTGGACGGTGTGACCCTTGATGTCCATCCCGAGGATGTTGGTGGAGTGTTCAAACGCCTCGTCAGCGGTCTTGGCGACCTTGACGCCGCCGGCTTTGCCGCGGCCTCCGGCCTTGACCTGCGCCTTTACGACAGTAACGCCGCCGATTTTCTCGGCAGCTGCCTTTGCTTCTTCAGGGGTGTGCGCCACGATGCCAGCAAGCACGGGTACACCGTGCGCCTCGAACATATCGCGCGCCTGGTATTCAAACAGGTCCACGGTTTAGTGTCCTTCTACGTCGAAGTAGTTTCTGTACAGCCGGACCCCACGCTATCGCGGTTACCGGGCTGCGGAATAAACGCACCCTGCGACTGGCTTGGAAAACGAGCCACACGGCGCAATGCTCCTCTTTCGAACTCTAGCCCTTCCTTGGGAGGGGCCCGTCCCAGAGTACCCCTTATGTGAGTAAGGACACTATTCTATGGAGCGTAGAAAAACCGCTAGATTACGGGGTTTTTGGGGCGTCCGAAGGCCCCTGGGCGGCTGGTTCGCCGGCGTCGGAGATCAGTTCGTAACGGTCACGCGACACGAAGAAGGCGACGCCGGCGGAGACGTTTCCGCAGGCAACTCCGCCGTTGTAGGCCGAGCAGCGCAGTCCGTTGCGCTCCAGGTTCTGGCCCTCGTCGAGGACGGGAAGCTGGGAGATGGGGCCCTTCCGGCTCCCTTTGGGCCCAAATTCTGCTTCCTGCTGTGTGACGCCGGAGCGGCATTCGCCGTAGCCGGCACGCTCCGGGGTGAGCAGCGCGGTGCCGCCGAGGTAGCCGAGTGCGGTCCCCCCGCAGTCGTCCGTGATGTCCTTCGCGTCCGGCGCGGGGTAGGCCGCCAGTTCGCAGTGCGCCACCGGGACGGTCGCCAGCTTGTTGTTGGCGGGGTCCGCATAGCCGTTCTGCTCATACGGCAGGTTCACGTGCTCGCCGCGGGCCGAGGTCAGGGAGCAGACCACGTTCCGGTCGGCGGTGACAAAGCTGAGGACGTCCTGGCCGACGGCGTACGTGGCCGCGTCCGCGAGGGGCGCCTGCGTGAGCTGCTCGAGGGCTGGCAGCGGCGCGGGCGGAACATAGTCCGGGTCCTTCTGCGTGACGGTGCACGCCGTGGCCGCCAGCAGGATAAGGGCGGCCAGGATCCCCAGAAGTGTCCGTCGCATGGGCTCCATTATGCCTGCCGGGCCTGGTCAGGCGTCGAGCTTGGTCAGCGGGGCGTACCGGAGCAGGAGCCGCTTCTCGCCGACGCTGAATGTCACCTTCGCGACCGTTTTGTCCCCTGCGCCCTCGACGGCCAGCACGGTGCCGTTGCCGAAGCTCGTGTGATTGACCTTGTCGCCCACGCTGACGGCGACGATTTCCTTCTGCGGCTGCACCCGGTTCTTGGCGATGGCGGCGGGAACGTCCGCGTTGAAGCCGGCGGACGGGCTGGCCTCGGCCCCGCGGGCGGTGCCGGCCCCCCAGAACGATCCGCCGTACCGGCTGGAGCCGATGGAGGCGCCGTTGCCCCAGCCGCCGGCCTGGCGGGTGGAGCCTTCGCGCTTCCACTCCACCAGTTCGGCGGGGATTTCCTCGATGAACTGGCTGGCGGGGTTGTACTGGCTCTGGCCCCACATGCTGCGCACCTCGGAGCGGGTCAGGTAAAGACGTTTCCGTGCCCGGGTCAGGCCCACATACGCCAGCCGGCGTTCCTCGGCCAGTTCCTTGGGGTCGGTGGCGGAGCGCTGGTGCGGGAACAGCCCGTGCTCCATGCCGGTCAGGAACACCACCGGGAACTCCAGCCCCTTGGCGGTGTGCAGCGTCATGAGGGTGACGACGCCTAGCCGTTTGGCTTCGGCGACGGCGGCGGCCAGCTGGTCAGGGCTGCCCGCCGGGGCGTCCGGGATCTGGTCGGCGTCGGCGACGAGGGAGACCCCTTCCAGGAAGGCGCCGAGCGATCCCTCGGGGTTGTCCCGCTCGTATTCACGCACGACGGCGACGAGTTCTGCAAGGTTCTCCACCCGGGACTCGTCCTGCGGGTCGGTGCTGGAACGAAGGGTCGCGAGGTAGCCGGTCTGCTCCAGGACGGCCTCCAGGGCGGCGGCCGCGCCGGAGCCGGAGGCCACCTCGGCGAGGTCGTCGAGGAGTTTCACGAATCCCTGGACCGCGTTGACGGACCGGGTGGCCATGCCGGGCGCCTCGTCGGCGCGGCGGGCCGCTGCCATAAACGAGATCCGGTCCCGCTGTGCGAGGGAGGCCACGGCACCCTCGGCCCGGTCGCCGATGCCGCGTTTGGGCTCGTTCAGGATGCGGCGCAGGTTGACGTCGTCGTCCGGGTTGACCAGCACCCGCAGGTAGGCGAGAGCGTCCTTGATTTCCTTGCGCTCGTAGAACCGGGTGCCGCCGACCACCTTGTACGGGAGCCCGACGCGGACCAGGACATCCTCGATCGAGCGGGACTGGGCGTTGGTGCGGTAGAAGATCGCGACGTCGCCGGGGCGCAGATCGCCCTCGTCCTGCAGGCGGTCTATTTCCTTGGCGATGAACTGGGCTTCGTCGTGCTCGTTCTCGCCGACATAGCCGACGATCTTCTCGCCGTCGCCTTCCGCCGTCCACAGCCGCTTCTCCGGCCGGTTGGGGTTGCGGGAGATGACCGAGTTGGCTGCGCTGAGGATGGTCTGGGTGGAGCGGTAGTTCTGCTCAAGCTTGATGGTGCGGGCGTCCGGGTAGTCCTTCTCGAACTCCACGATGTTGCGGATATCGGCGCCGCGGAAGGCGTAGATGGACTGGTCCGAGTCGCCGACGACGGTCAGCTCGGCCGCGCCGGGACCTTCGCCGACGATCTCGCGCACGAGCGCGTACTGGGCGTGGTTGGTGTCCTGGTACTCGTCGACGAGGACGTGCCGGAAACGGCGACGGTAGGACTCAGCGAGCGCGGGGAAGGCGCGGAACATGTAGACCGTCTCGGCGATCAGGTCATCGAAGTCCATGGCGTTGGCCTGGCGCAGCCGCTGCGTGTAGCCCGTGAACACCTCGGCGACGGCCTGCTCGAAGGGGTCGTTGTGGTTGGCGCTGGAGGAGTAGCTGTCCGCGTCAATCAGTTCGTTCTTGAGCGCCGAAATCTTGTGCTGGATCGCCTTGGGGGCGAAACGCTTCGGATCGAGGCCCAGGGTTTTGGCCACGAGCGTGATGAGGCGCAGCGAGTCAGCGGAATCGTAGATGGAGAAGTTGGAGTTCAGGCCGACGTTCTTGGCTTCGCGGCGCAGGATCCGGACGCAGGAGGAGTGGAAGGTGGAGACCCACATGGTCTTGGCCCGGGCACCCACCAGGGCTTCAACGCGCTCCCGCATTTCGGCGGCAGCCTTGTTGGTGAAGGTGATGGCCAGGATCTCGCCGTGGTGGGCGCGCCGCGTGGCGATCAGGTAGCCGATCCGGTTGCTGAGCACCCGGGTCTTGCCCGAGCCGGCGCCGGCGACGATCAGCAGGGCGCTGCCGGCGTGCTTGACGGCTTCTTCCTGCTGCGGGTTCAGTCCCTCGAGGAGCTCCGCCGCGCCCGGGAGCCGGTGGTGGTCCCCGTCCCCTGCGGGACTGTCCCCGAGGCCGCCGTGGGGCCCGGCACTTCCCGCGGAGTGCAGGGTCGCGAGGCCGGTGCCCGCGGGCATTTTCGTACTCGCCGCCGTCTTCGAGGCAGCTTGGAAGGGTCCGTCAGCGTAGGGGTCAAACAACATATCCATGGTGTTAACAAGTCTAGGCGGTGCCGCTGACACCCGCGTCCGCCCCTCGGGACATGCCCTCCCCCGCCCTCGCCCGCGGGACATAGTGCCCACATGTCCACTCCCCGCGGCCAACAATGAGCATGTCCCGCGGTGTGCGAAGTGGAGACTGGGCATGTCCCACGGGGCGCGAACTGAAGACTGGGCATGTCCCACGGGGCGGGGTGTTATGCGCCCGGATTCACCCTGCGGAGCCGGACTCCAGGGCGGCGCGGAGCTGCCGGACCGCCGTCGTACCTCCGGCGACGAACCAGTCGAGTCCGTTGACCCGGACGACGTCGGCGGCACCGCCGGCCGCAAGGACAATCGCCTTGCCCGGCAGCCAATCCCATTCCGGACAGCTGTGCTGGAACCAACAGCCCAGTCCGCCGTCGGCCACCCGGCTGAGGTCGCACGAGCCGGAGCCGAACATGCGCAGCGCGGCGGCGGAGGTCGCGGCGGCGTGCCAGGGCATCGCGCACATCGGGTCGGCGAGCCAGGTGGGATGGATGTAGGTCGCGGCACCAAGTTCGGCCAAGGGGGTGTTTGAACGGCCTCCGCCCGGACTGCTGTCCGGCCCGAAGGTGGTCAGCCGTTCGCCGTTGAGCGTGGAGGGGCGGTCTGTTCCGCCGAGCCAGAGTTTGTCCTCCTCCGGCTGGAAGATCCCGCCGAGCAGCACGCCGGAAGAGTCCTTGAGCGCGATGGCGGAGCACCAGTACGTGGAGCCGTGCAGGAAGTTGTAGGTCCCGTCGACGGGGTCGATGACCCAGGTCCGGCCGCTGGTGCCCGCTACGGAGGCACCCTCTTCGCCGAGGATGCCGTCGTCGGGCCGGCAGCGCTGGAGCTGTCCCAGCACATAGGCCTCGGCGGCGTGGTCCGCGGCAGTGACGACGTCAGAAACCGATGTCTTCTGCCGGCCTTCGAGCCCGGCCTGCCGCATGAGCAGCGCCAGGGTCCCGGCCTCGCGCACGAGGGCTTCGGCGAGCTGGTAGTCATCCAGGGCGGGGTTGAGTTCAGCGGTGCTGTGCCGGCCGAGCCGGTGCTTTCCTAGTTCGGTCACGCGCTCCAGCCTATCGGCGCCCGCCGCCAGTGAACAGGCGGCAGTCCAGCCGGGCCTCGGACCCCCGCCGGCATCCCGGTCAGGACGGGCGATAATGGAGCCATGGCCAAGACACCCGCACAGCGAATGAAGAAGCACGGCGCCAACGCAGCCGTCCCCGAGCACCATCTGCCGTCGGTGATCAACCCCAGCACCAGCCGGACCCCGCAGAAGGCGCAGAACAACAGCAACCTGATCCTGATAGCCGGTGTCGTGGTGAGCCTGTTCCTGTTCTGGTACGTCCACCTGCTCGCCATGAACCAGCTGACCCAGCTCAGCGGGGGCATGGCCATGCCGGACTCCCTGGTTGGGGGCTTCGACCAAGGCTATGTGGAGCAACTGCGCCTCGCGATGGACGAGGCTGCCCGCGGGCAGCTCACCTACGGTCACAAGACAGCCGGCACCCTCTTCCCGCTGATCTTCGGCTTCACCTGGCTGCTGCTCATCGGCACGAATGTCGCGCGCAAGGGCCTGCGCTGGGCGCTGTGGTCCGTGCCGCTGCTGTTCGCGGCCGCCAGGCTGTGGGGCAACGCTGCCATCGACGGCATGATGTCCGCAGACACTGTCGACGCCGGCCAGGTTGCCCTGGCATCCGGCCTTACCGTCGCAGGCTGGGTGCTGTTGGTGCTGAGCCTCGCGGTTGGCGGCG
>DATITT010000257.1:0-3827 GCA_035467435.1 Arthrobacter sp.
ATCAGCAGGGACGAGCCCTGGACGGCGGCGAGCAGGTAGAACGCCATGATTCCCAGCGCTACCGGAACCGGGCGGTAGACTGCGGCGAAAGGGACCAGGAGCTCGTCGACGGCGAACGCGGCCCAGGGGTCCAGCATGAGCGAGATCAGGTGTAGCCCGGTCATCAGCAGCGCGACCCCGCCCATCCAGCGGTGGAGATCGCGCAGCCAGCCGGGATTGTCGATTTTCCGCAGGACCCGGGTGGAGAGCAGGATCCCCCAGACGGCGGAGACTGTCAGCAAGGTCCAGGCAATCATGGCGCTTGCGCGGGTGACATACCACCAAATGTGCGGATCGTTCACTGGAAGTCCTTCCATCCGGTGGAAAAGAGCGGCCTTCGGTCTTCGGGCACAATCATCGCCTCGCCGCCGAGCCGGGTGATCCGCTCGAACGCTGCAGCAGGTTCGGTGTTGAAGGCCAGCTTGGCCAGTGCCTCGGCCCGGGCGCCGCTGCCGGCGATGACGGTGGCGGTGACGGCGCCTGTGGTGGAGTTGCGTCCCGACGCGGGATCGATCAGGTGGTGCGCCGGTCCGGCGGCTGTTTCAAACCGGCGGTTCAGCCGGCTGGAGGTTGCGATGGCGCCGGCGCCCAGCCGGACCGTTGCGATGCGCGCCGCCGGATCCTCGGGCGCCTCGAACGGATCCTCGACCGCGATAGTCCACGCCACGCCGTCGGGCGCTTCTCCTGCGACCACCAGGTCGCCCCCGATTTCAGCCAGCGCACCCCAGGCCCCGCTGCTGAGCGCGAATTCAACAATCAGGTCCGCGGCCAGGCCTTTACCCAGGCCCCCCGGATCCAGCGTGGTGCCTCTCGGGAGGATGACAGTACCGGACTCGACCCGGATTCCGGCCATATCTCCGGGCCAGCACGCCGAGCGGGGAAGCACTGTCCGCAGGGCCGGGTTGGTGCAGCTGGTCCGGTAACCGAGCTCCAGGAGGCGGGGCAAGGTGGTCGGGTCAAAAACGCCGCCGGTCATCGACCAGGCCGCGACCAACTCCACGACGAGACGCACCGTCTCTCCGCTGAGCCGCATGGGCCGGCCTTCTGCGCTGTTGAGCCGGGAGATCTCACTGTCGGGAAGGAAGCGGCTCCACCGGAATTCCAGGTCACGCAACAGGTCAAAGCAGCTGTCCAGCAGGTCCTTGGTCCCGCCGACCAGGGTGATCTGGGCGGTCCCGCCCATCGCCGGGCGGCGGTCTTCTGTGCAGCGCGGCCGGGCTGAGGACTGGGCGTAGGCGGAGCGCACAGCATCCCGGCCAATCTCGCGGGCGGTGGTGCTACCCGCCGGAGCCACGGGAGGTCCCGTTGGGGGCGGGGACGACGGCGGGAACCGGTGTGGTCGCCGCCGGTGGTCGGACCGGGGCGGGGACGACGGCGGGAGCCGGAACCTGGGCGGGGACGACGGCGGGAACCGGGGCGGGGACGACGGCGGGGGAAGAAGCGTCCGGCTGCGGTGACAATTGTTCGGCCGGGACCGTGGTCACCGGCATGATCTCCGGCACGGACTGCGCCTGGTTTCCGGTGGCCAGTCCCGCGACGAGGGCCAGGAAAGCGGATACGGAGAGGCCCGCGACGCCAATTTTTGCGTTCCGGGCCGGCGAAACGCGCGAATCGCGTGGAACCCGCGGGGCCCGCGGATTAGTCATCGTCGTCGGAGGATTCGTGTTCGGATTCATCCTCCGCATGCCGGCTCTTGTCGTCGTCGGAAACGTGGCCGCTGGTGGGCTGTCCCGTCCCGGCAGGAGCGGGAAGGGTGCTGCTGTCATCCCCGGGCGACGGGACGGCGGTGCCGGCGGGAGCGGGGATGCCGGCGGGCAGGTCGGTGCCGGCGGGTGCGGGGCTGACCGGCGTCGTCGCATTCTGCGGCAGGAGGACTTCGTTGGCGGTGCCGGTGAAATTCGGAGAAGAGTTACCCAGAGTCCGGGTGTTCACGGCCAGTGCCGCGGAGCCAGTGAGGAGGACGCCGGCAACGGATAGGACCAGAGCTGTTCGTGTCTTCATGGTTCAACTCTAGGAACCGCTTGGACAGGACAGATGCGCGGCAGATCCAAGATTTGTCCAAGATCCGTGCAGCAATCGGTCCCGGGCCTGGCGGAACGGCACCATCCGCCGCCGGGGCGGACATAATCAGGTATGCAGATACTGGTGGTGGAGGACGACGCAGCGGTGGCCTCCGGCGTTGTTGAAGGGTTGACGCGGGCTGGCTTCGAGACCGCCCGCGTCGGCACCGGGTCCGGGGCGCTGGAAGCGGTCCGCGCCGGCGGTCCGGACTTCGTGATCCTGGATCTTGGCCTGCCGGATATGGACGGAACCGACGTGTGCCGGGCAATCCGGGCTTTGGTCGCGACCCCCATTATTGTCGTCAGCGCCCGTGACGAAGAGATCGACCGCGTCTTGGCCCTCGAACTCGGTGCTGACGACTATCTCGTGAAACCGTTCGGGATGCGCGAACTCATCGCCCGGATCCGGGCCGTGTCGCGAAGGACCCAGGACTACCCCGCGGACAGCCCGGCGCCCTCGGACACCACCCGGAACGTCGGGACGCTCAGCATCGATCAACGGTCCCGGCGGGTCCTTTTGGCCGGCACCGAGATCCACCTGACGGCCAAGGAATTCGAGCTGCTCTATTACTTGGCGGAGGAGCCCGGCACCGTGTTCCAGCGCAGCGACATCCTGCGGGCCGTCTGGGACACCAACTGGTACGGAACCACCAAGACCCTCGACGCCCATGTCGCTGCGATCCGAAAGAAGCTTGGGGACCCGCGCTGGCTGACTGCCGTGCGGGGGGTGGGCTTCCGCCTCGAGGTGCCTCAATGAGGCTACGGCTGATGGGGGCCTTTATGCTCGTCACCCTGGTGGTTGTCCTGGTGCAGGACATCCCGCTGGGCAACTATCTGGTGAGCGTTGAGCGGGACCGTCTCACCACTTCCCTGGAGCGCGATGCCTTCCTGCTGGGCGGACGAAGCTCGGCCGCACTGACCACCGCCGGGGCGATACCCAGCGAGGTCGCCACGGACGTCCGCCGCTATGGCGACGCAAGCGGGGCCCGGGTGGTGATCGTCAATGCCGCGGGAACGGCGGTGGCAACCTCCGATGATGACGAGTCTTCCACCGGCTCCTCGTACGGCTCACGCCCGGAGATCGCTGCCGCCCTGACGGGAAAAATCACCACAGGACAGCGGTACTCCCAGACGCTTAGCACCGAGCTGCTGTACGTGGCCGTCCCCGTGCTCAGCGGCGAGAAGATCGTGGGCGCTGTCCGGCTCACCTATCCCGCGTCAGTTGTTGACGACGAGGCGGCCGGCCAATTGCGTGTGCTCTGGACCGTCGCGGGCACCACCGTCGCGCTTGCAGGACTCCTGGCCTTCTTTATGGCCAGCGCGGTCACAAACAGACTCAACAAACTCAGGAAAGCCACGGAACTGCTCGCGGACGGGCACCTTGAGACCCGGACGGAGGAGAACGAAGGTGCACCGGAACTCCGCGCCCTGGGAAGCGCCTTCAACCGGATGGCAGCAAAACTGGAGCATCTTCTCCTCGAACAACGCGGCTTTGCCTCCGATGCCTCCCACCAGCTGCGGACCCCGCTGACCGCGCTTCGGCTCAAGCTGGAGAACGCAGCAGATACGATCGCCACCGAACCGGACGCCGGAACGGCCATGGTGGAGGAAGCCCTGGCGGAGACCAACAGGCTCCAACACATCATTGACGGTCTGCTGAGTCTGTGCAGGGCCGAGGTCCAGTCCATAAGCCTGACCGAAACCGATCTCAGCGAGGTTGCCGGCTCC